>JAGREB010000556.1 GCA_020446775.1 Paracoccaceae bacterium | reverse complement strand
GGATCGCAAGCCTGGGATCGCAAGCCTGGGATCGCAAGCCTGGACGGCACGCGCTTGGGGATTAAGATGAATCCGGTTTAGTCACTCGTACCGATGGGGAAGTCATGGCCAAGGCGAAAACTCGCAAATCCAAAAGCAAGAAAAAGCGCATCGCGAAGTCCGCGTCGAAAAAATCCGCGCCGAAAATGAAATTGTTCTATTCGCCGATCCACGGCTTCATTCACAAAGTCCTGGTCGCCGCGCACGAAACGGGCATCTGGAACCGGCTCGAATTCGTCCCGGTTCTGCCCATGAGCGATGGATTTTCGATCGCCGCCATCAACCCACTGCACAAAGTTCCGACCTTGGCACTGCATGACGGCACGGTGCTGTACGGCAGCCAGACCATCGTTGAATTCTTCGATTCACTCTCCAAAAAGAAAAAGCTGTACCCCAAAGCCGGACCGGCGCGGTGGGATGCCCTGCGCCGCCTGGCGCTGGCCGACACCACGTTTGAAGTCACGGTCAATGTCGCGCTCGAACTCAACGAGAAGCCGCGCCGCCAATCGGTGTTCGATTGGTATTGGCCCAAGATCGTGCGCGCGCTCGACCAGATGGAAGAAGACGCCAAGAAGCTCAAGGGTTTCGATATCGGCCAAGCATCGACGCTGCACGCGCTCAGCTATCTCGACCGCCAGCTTGGCAAATCGCTCCCTGCGCCAGTCCCGCGGGGCTACGACTGGCGCGATGGACGTCCCAAACTGACGGCGTGGTGGAAAAAAGCGATCAAGCGCCCGTCGGTGAAATCGCATTTCAAGAAAGACTACGTCGGCGATCAAAGCCCGGAATTCGCGCAGCAGAAAATCGCCGAAGTCCTGCGCGCCCAAGGCAAACGCGTGTCGGCACCGACGAGGGTCGATTACGCGCCGGGGTAAAGCGAAGCCGTGGAGCCGATGGTGGACGCCGGACGGAAAGCTTTTCCGAATCTGTTCTCGCCGATGACGCTAGGGCCGGTGCAGCTTGCGCATCGCGTGATCATTCCCGGCCATTCGATGCTGCTCGGCGAAACCGACGGCACCATGGGCGCGCGCTATAGCGAATACCTGGTTGCACGCGCCAAAGGCGGCGCCGCCATGATCGGTATCGAATCGGCCCCGATCCACCCGACCTCGCAACAATCGCCGCGCCAACTACGGCTTTGGGATCCCAAGATCGTCGACGGACTAAAGAAGGCGTGCGAGGCGATCCACGCCGCCGGGGCCAAAGTTTCGATCATCCTCTGGCACGGCGGTCACAACATTTCACATTACAATGGGCTTGCGCCGCTGGCGCCTTCGCCGATTCCGTCGCCGGTCACGGGCGAAATCCCCAAGGCGATGACGGCTGCAGATATCACGGCGATGGTCGAGGCCTATGCGCTCGCCGCGCGCCATTGCGCCGCCGCGGGGATCGACGCCATCGAAGTGCAGACATCGTCCGACTACCTGCTCGGCTCGTTCCTGTCGCCCAAGCTCAATCGCCGTAACGATTCTTACGGCGGTTCGCTCGAGAACCGCGCGCGGTTCGTGGTCGAAGTCTTGAAAGCCGTGCGCCGCGAAGCTAGCACGTTAGCCGGTGTCGGCGTGCGGACCTGTATCGAACATATTATTCCGTCCGATCCGGGCGGCTACGGCGCCGCCGACTCCCTGGCGGTGATGAAATATCTGGAAGGCCTGGGCTTGGTCGACTGGGTCAACTTGATGACCGGGTCGCATTGGGATTTCAGCGAGATGATCTCGCCGATGGATTTTCCGCGCGCGCAACTGGCCGAGCAATCGGCGGCGTTCAAAGCCGCGCTCAACGTGCCGGTCATCGTCGCCGGACGGATTCGCACCGCGCAGGAAGCGGAGAACATCGTCGCCAAGAAGCAAGCCGACGCGGTGGCCATGGCACGCACCTTTATCGCCGACCCTGACTGGGCAGCCAAGGTAATGGACGGCCGGATCGAACGCATCCGGCCGTGCATGTCATGCAACCAGGGCTGCATCGGCCTTGTCCATCGCGGGCTCGCCGGCGGCTGCGTCGTCAATCCGGAAGCCGGGCGTGAAAGCTTGATGCCGCCCGTAACCCCCGCGGCCACGCCGTTGAAAATCGCAGTTATCGGCGGCGGTCCGGCCGGGCTCGAGTGCGCGCGCGTCGCTGCCGAACGCGGTCATCGCGTGACCCTTTACGAAGCGGCCGACCGGCTTGGCGGCGCCATGCGCCTTGCCGCCGACGCGCCTCATCGCGGCGAAATGAAACTGCCGCTGGGCTGGTGGGAACGGGAACTCAAACGCCTCGGTGTCGATATTCGTCTCGGATCTCGAGTTGAAGAAAATCAAAACCTCGACGCCGATGAAATGGTTTGGGCTGTCGGCGCTGAACCCGCCGCCACCATGGTTTGGAAAATGCGGCCAAGTATGCAGGCCGGGATTCCGGGGACGTCGGGACTACCCCATGGCCGCCACGTCTTACGCGATGGTACCGATCTGGCCGGACGCGTTTTGGTGATCGACGAAGAAGGCGGCTGGCCGGCGATCTCGACGGTCGAGACCGTCGCGGCAATGCCTTCGGTCTCACACGTCACAGTGGCGACGGCAGGTTCGGCGTTCGGCCAACCCGATCTTCACCTGAGCGAGGAAACCACGCCGGTGGCCCGCCGACTGCGCGCGGCCAAGGTCGAAATCGTACCCGGCACCCTGGTGGTGCGGGTCGAACGCGACGCAGACGCGTTCCACGCACATACCTCCGATGGCCGCATCTTGGGCGGCTTTGACCGGATTGTGTTGTCCACCGGAGCGGCGGCCCCTACCCTGCCCGACGGCGTGACAGCCATCGGCGATTGCGTCACGCCACGCACGTTTTGGGCCGCGGTCCAGGATGGTGCGCGGGTCGGGCGCGCACTTTAAACGCGTCGCGACCGAACTCAACGCGAGGAGGCGGACGATGCAGCGCTTGGCGACATTGGTAATGATCGTGGGGGTGACGATCGCGGGGGTGACAATCCTGGGATTGCCGTTGGCCGCATACGCGGTCGATGTCGGCAAGACGCCGGGCACGGTTTTCAAAGATTGTGATACATGCCCCGAGATGGTTGTGATCCCGCCGGGATCGTTCACGCAGGGCCGCGACGGCCGCGATGTGATGGATCCGGCGCGTTACGAAGGCCCGGTGCACGATGTGACCATCGGGTACAGTTTCGCGGTCGGCAAAACGGAGGTCA
>JAGREB010000555.1 GCA_020446775.1 Paracoccaceae bacterium | reverse complement strand
CGGCATGCATTTTTTCTCGCCGGCCCATGTGATGCGGCTGCTGGAGGTCGTGCGCGCGGACTCGACCGCACCGGACGTGCTTGCCACGGTCATGGCGGTGGCGAAGAAGATCCGCAAAACCGCTGTGGTGTCCGGCGTGTGTTTCGGTTTTATCGGCAATCGCATGTTCGAAGGATACGTCCGCGAATCGCAAATGCTGCTGCTTGAGGGGGCGAGCCCCGCCGATGTCGACAAGGCCTTGACGGATTTCGGCATGGCAATGGGACCCTGCGCGGTGATCGACCTCGCGGGTGTCGACGTGAGTTTTCTCACGCGGGAAGGAAACCGCGCCAATCTGCCCGACGATCCGCGCTATTGCGCTGTCGGCGACCGGTTGCACCACCTTGGACGCTTCGGTCAAAAAACCGGCGCGGGGTTCTATCGTTACGAAAACGGCCGAGCGGTGCCCGATCCACAAGTCGAGGACATAATTCGAAGCGAGGCGGAACGGCTCGGCATTGCGCCGCGCAAGATTGAACCGGAAGAAATCGTCGCGCGCTGCGTCTACCCGCTGGTCAATGAAGCGGCCCAAATCCTTGACGAGAAAATCGCCTTGCGGGGCTCGGACATCGATGTCGTGTGGTGTACCGGGTACGGTTTCCCGCGTCTGCGCGGCGGTCCATTATTTCACGCCGATACGATCGGCCTCGAGACTGTCGTGGCGGGGATCAAGCAGTACGCGGGCAAATTGGGAAATCAATTCGGTTATTGGACACCGTCGTCCCTATTGTTACGTGCCGCGAAAGATGGGGTACGGCTTTCCGCCTTTGGCCCATAAGAAAGCCGGCGCATCTCGATAAAGATGCGCCGGCTTATCGGTTCGCTCAGATTTTATCGGATGATCAAGAACAGGTTTTCGTCGTCGCGCTTGACGGACAAAGCGACCTGACGCCCGCCATCCTTCAGCGCATCCTCGAAATCATCGACATCCTTGACCGGCTTGCGATTGACGGCGGTGATGACATCGCCTTCGCGCAATTGAGCCTGCCAGGCGGGGCTGCCGCGTTCGATTTTCTCGACCAGCACGCCATCTTCGTCGTCGGTATTGCCGAACGCGGCGCCTTCGAGCGACGGCCGTTCGTCGATCTGTGAAAGTTCCTGTTTCGGTGTCTTGCCGAGTTTGACCTTGATGTCTTGCTTTTTGCCATCGCGGACGAGGGTGACAGTCACCGATTTTCCGACTTGAGTTAAGCCGACTTTGTTTCGCAAATCGGCCGCGCTCTTGATCGGCGTTCCGTCGAGCGACACGACGACATCACCGGCTTTGATTCCCGCGTCGTCGCCGGGCGATCCTTTTTCGACCCGTTGCACGACGGCGCCGTCCGTTTCTTTCATATTGAACGTCGCGGCCAATTGAGGATCCAAGTCGACGATTTGAATGCCGATGCGTCCGCGGCGGACCTCGCCGAACTCGATCAATTGGTCTTTCACGACCGAGGCGATCGAAGTCGGAACGGCGAACCCG
>JAGREB010000065.1 GCA_020446775.1 Paracoccaceae bacterium | reverse complement strand
GGCGGCATCGTCGAGGAGAGCGAGCTCGCTGCGGCGTTGTCGTCCGGACGGCTAGGCGGCGCGGCATTGGACGTTTTCGCGGCCGAGCCGCTGACCGCAGCCGGCGGCGAGGTATTCAAAGGCGTCCCGAACCTGATCCTGACGCCGCATATCGCTGGTGTGACCGACGAATCCAACGTGCGCGTCAGCGACGTCACTGCTGCGGCCGTCGCGCGCCACCTTCGGCATTCACGTCAATAAGCCGACGGACAACGTCAACACCGCCGTTACGATCTCTCGAATTTCATCGAAGAGATTTTCGAGGCGATTTCTTCGCGGTATCTGCGCCGATCCGCTTGGCACATTGATGCGAAAGCATGAGTGTCTACCTATTGTGGTGAATTGACTGGGGCACATGGGCGTGACACAACAGGTTGAGCGCGAGCCGAAAAATGGCGGCGCTGCGCGGTTTGGCTTAGAATCCTAGTCCCCCAGCCAACGTTTTCTCGTATTCGCCGCGGAATTTAGTGGCGGGTGTCCAGCTGAAATAACCGCACGATTTCATCCCAGCGGACCAACTTGAAATTTTGATGGTCTGTCGTTCCATCGCGATTCGTATTGGTGCCGTCCTGGGCAACGAAAACGCCTTCCGGAAATTTATCGCCGAGCGCGGCGGACGTCGCATCGATGCCGTCAGTATCGTTGGTCCCGTCTACGACGCCGTCTCCGATCCGGAACAAGCCGACAAATTCGTTGGGTGGCAGACGGTCGTAGACCGCGTAGCTGTTGTCGCCCTGATTTGACGCGATTAGCCACCCGCGGCCTGGGCCCGCGACAATCGTCAAACCTTCGATATCGCTTGTCAGATGCCCGTCGCTTCTCGTCCGGTCGATCGCCACCGGCGCAAAAGGATCGCCGGGTTCCGCACCAAGACGCCAAATCGCGACGTCTTCTTCGCCGACATACAGCAAACCGGTTTCATCGTCGGCGACGCAGCCTTCGGTCTGGCTTTCGAATTTGAATCGGCGCACTTCACGCGCGGCGAGCGGCATACCCGTGCCGGGTTCGATCGCCCATTGCCGGACATCGCCGTCGGGCGAGTTGGCGATCAGATAGGCCGTGCCCGTCTTGGCCGAACGGTACATGCAGAAGCCGTAGACTTCGTTCATGTCCGTTGGGACGGGATCGGCCGCTTTGATCAATCGGCGGGTCGCCTGATCAAAGCGGTAGACGTCGACCGTGTTGGTCGTTCGATTGGTGGCCGCAACAATATCGTAGGAAACACCGCCCACGACGACTCCCTGGCGCAAGTCGACGTTGTTCATACGGCCGTCGGTGTATTCAGCGATGATTGCGCCCGACAGATCGTACACGACAAGCCCGCGCTTCTTGTTGGTGCCGACGATGACACTCTTGGCGGGGTCGGCTTGGTCGATCCAAATCGCCGAATCGTCAGCCGCATCGTCAGCGTCTGCGACCGGCGCCGTTTCGACCGTCGCGTACACGGTGGGCAGCGGCGCCTGTTCGCCGACGCTACACCCCGCGACCGCACATATGATCGCCCCGCCGACAGCGATCCAAATAAACCTTCTCGCGCTCGGCGCGCGCCACGAATTGCGCTTAGTGAGCATCAGAAATTGGTCCGCAAACCGAATTTGCCGGTCCAGGAATACGTTTCGTATTGGAGAAGCCGGTCGGCCCCGGGACCCTTTTGGTACGCAAGGTAGGGTTCATTGTTGATGTTGACCATCTCGGCATAAATCTGGACATTTTCGTTGATACGATACTTGGCCGTCGCATCGATCTGAAGGTGATCCTTGACGTACCGGTCGGTCATGGCGCTGCCGCCCAATTCGTCGAGGTAGCCAGCCCGATAAGCCCCGGTCAGACGCAAGCTAATGGGGCCCTTCTCGTAACCGAGCAACGCATTGTAATTGTGCTTAGATGCCGCCGGGAGCGGGATTTTACGGCCATTCACTGTGCCGTCGGCGTCGGTAAACGTTTAGTTGAAGCCGACCAAAATGCCGTCCATCGGCTCGGGCAAGAACGAGAGCGCCTGCTGATAGTTGAACTCGATCCCCTTCACTTCGGCCTTATCGCCGTTGATCGGGATCAGCGCTTCATCGAAGCGGACTCCGTTGAATACGCCGTTGTAAGGCGCATCGGTCGAGGCGAACTCCGCCTGAACGATGAAATTCTTGATCGTCTTGTAGAAGCCGCCGATCTGGACCACGGCATTTTGCGCGAAATACCATTCCGCACTGATGTCAAAGTTCCACGCCTGGTAGGGTTGGAGATCGGGATTGCCCAATTCGCCTTCGCGCTCGCCGCCGTCGTTTTCCTCGACCAAGAACCGCGGCGCGATCGAACCGATGCCGGGGCGGACCACGCTCTTGAAAACGCCGGCGCGGAGGATCACGTCATCGTCGGCTTCATAGCGGAGGCTCGCGCTGGGCAATACGTCCGTATAGCTGTTTTTAAAGTTGTTCGGCGTGATGAAAATCGAATCGTCGGCGAGCACGACACCGTTGTGTGTACCGCCCCCTTCGACGAGCTCAACGAGGTTGCCGGCAACATCGTCTTTGGTGTGCTCGATACGCACCCCGCCGACAAGAAGCGCACGTTCGGTTTCGAGCGTACCCATGATGTAACCGGCATAGATATCCTCATCGACATCGTAATCGGCGGCATTGGATTCGAATGCCGTATCGAGCGGATTGAGCACGAAGTTCAGCGAGTTCGATTTGTAGAAATTTCTGACGGCCGTGCGATCGGTTACGGGCGATATGTTGGCCAGAGCGTAAGATTGCTGCCCCAGAACACTCGCCAGCGTATATGTCCCGTTGTAGTCATCGTAGACATCCAGTTGCAGGCCATAAGCTTTCGACCTCAGGCGCGCTTTAGCCCCGACTTTGACCTGAAGCTCACCCATGTCGGTTGAAAAGTCGTGCGCGATGTCGGCTCGAAATGCCCATTCTTCGTCGGTCGACAGGCCGTCGACGTTCTCAAGGGCCGTAAATCCGTAACCCGTCGGGTCGTCGAAAGCCGCTTGCCCGGTCGTGATCGCGTATTTGGTTGTCTTGAGATCCGAATAGTCGAACGTCACGGCCAATTGGCCAGCGGTGCGAAAATCGCGTTGGAAGCGGGTCGGATCCTGAGTGCGGAATTCATGCTCGTCGGCTTTCGAATAGGCGCCGCTGTATTCGAAGGTCCATGGACCCGAGAACGTTTCGCCGGCCAATTCGTAGGATTGAATTGTTTGACCCTCGAAGCGGTCTTTAAGGTCGCGGCGAACGCGAATGCGACCGTCGTCGGACCGGAAACTCGCGGTTGTTGCCGATCCGTCAAACGGCTCTTCGCTCATCGCGAAAATGAGTCGCCGGCGCGTTTCGGTATCGTCGAATTGACTGTAGAGACCACGGGCGTGAAGCGTCGTGTTGTCGTCCGGCCTAAAGTCGAAAGTGAGCGAACCGCCGACGCGTTTGCGGACAACGTCATAGTCGCGGTACTCAAGGTCTTCGGCGTAGACAATCCCGCTGTCGGTCTGGCTCCAACCATCCATTTCGCTGTTGTCGGTGGACGTCTTGCGAAGGTTGTAGGACAAGCCGCCGGAGAAACCGAATTTATCGCTGACGGGATATGCGAAATCGACGCCGATTTTGGGCGACACTTGCTCGTTCAAGTTATTGTACGACGTTTCGGCCAATGCCGTGAGGAGCGGTTCTTTGCGGTCGAACGCACTGGTGGTGTTAATTTGAATGCTGGCCCCGATCGTGTCGGCGTCAACATCGGGCGTCAGTGTCTTTTTCACTTCGATGGATTCAATCAACTCCGACGGAATGACATCGAGCGCGACCGAGCGCGTATCGGCTTCGGGGGACGGAAGTCGCGTGCCGTTCACGGACGCCGCGTTGAGGGTCGGATCGAGACCGCGAACGGCGATAAAGCGTCCCTCGCCCTGGTCGTTTAGGACGTTGATACCCGCCAAGCGGCGCGCCGACTCGGCGACGTTTTGGTCGGGAAACTGACCGATCGCGTCGCGGGTTAGAACGCTTTCGACGACTTTCGATGCGCGCTGGCGCGCCAATGAACTCGCCAGCATCGCCTGTTGTCCGACGACCAGGATTTCCTCGATGTCCGTACCGACGGCCAGGTTTGCAGAAACGATCCCGTCGTCCGTGACGGTGACTTTCGACTGCTGCGGGACACTGCCGGCGTAAGTTACGCGCAGCGTGTACGTCCCCGCGGGAATATTGGCAAACCGGAACGACCCGTTAGCGTCGGTTCGTTCAGTACGTTCCAATTCGACCAGAACGACCTCAGCACCGCCAAGCGCAACGATGCTATTCGCATCGTTTACGGTACCGGTAATCGTACCTGCCACGGCGGGCAAAGCGAAAAGCGAGGCGGTCAGGACAGTTGAAGCAAGCAGGCGCAAACGAGATTGACGAGACATGGGAAAGTCGCGCTCCGATTAATAAAGACCGTGATGGTCCAGTGGAATTGGGGAGCGCGAAACTTAAGGGAAGAGCGATGACAGTTCTGAGAAATGCGGGTGATAGATTGGTGACAGTGACGCCGGCCGCGGAAACTTTGCGCGACAAATCAATATTTCATGAAACCGCCAGCGGTTGATGATGATGGCCCGTGGCCGAGGCGATCATCGGAAATGTCCGGAAATAATAAGGAGATCGAGCGCTAGAACCGCCGCTGCGTTACGTCGTGTGCGTCGCAACGGCCGTTAAAATCGCCAAGACCGCTGCGCAAACTGATGACCCCCGACGACCGGTCGATCCGCAACTTCTTCTTGTTCAGGCCGTTGATCCGAACCGTCCCGGTGATTTCGCCTTCGCCAATAAACAAGTCTTTGACGACAAACCAACCGTCATTGCTATTGCGGATCAGAGGCAGGAGCCCGCTGGGCAACCGAATGCGCGCCGATTGACCGGCAACCTCGACGTAGGCCGTCCCCGAAAACGATTTCTTTCCGAGCCGTAATTGCGTTTCCGTTCTGAATTTTTTGTCGTCGCGATCATACCGGCTGACGATTTCGGGTTGATTCTTGGTGACCGACCCCGAACCAGGGCAGATCAAATTCAACGAAAGCCCGCTATCCTGTGCCCGGACCGGCGCCACGCCGGACGACGCAACGCCCAATAGGCAAGCAAACCATGACGCAAGGATTCTATCGCGGGCGAAATAAGACTTCATGCGCATGCCCCCCTCATTCAACAGGCTACGGCTTCGCGTCGGTTTCCCAAATGTCGCCGCCAAACCAATAGTCATAAGTCTTTTCCAACCAGCCATCGGCTTTGCGGGCCGTGACCCACGCATTCAAGAAATTCAATAGGCTTTGGTTGCCCGGCCGAACGGCAAACGCGGCCACCCAAGCCGGCAACGGGTCTTTGTCGAGCAGCGCCACGACATCGCCGTACCGCCTCAGCAAGACGTCCGCCTCGGGCACGCTTGTCAGGTAAACTTGCGCCCGGTCGTTTAGGATTTCTTCTTCGGCCGCGAACCCGTCGGTAAACGTCTTGATTTCGGCTTCATCGAAGAACAGGGGCGCCAATTCCGCCGAGACCGTTTCACCGACGGCCACCACCACCACGCCTTTCGTGTTGAGGGCATCGATGTTCTTCGCGTCAGGTAAAAGGCGTTTGTTGACAATGAGGGCCGCTCCCGACTCCGTATAGGGCAGCGAATATTCGACCCTCAAAGCACGGCCCGGCGTGATGGCCAAACCAGCCGCAATGAAATCGATTTCACCGCGTTCGATGCCGCCAATGATGTCGTCCCATTCATAAACTTTGAAATCCGCTTCCACACCCATTTCGTCGGCGACTTGGCGGCCGACATCTATCTCGAATCCTTCCAGTTGACCGTCGCGATTGGCGAACGTCCACGGAATAAATTGCGATACGCCGATGCGAACGGAACCTCGCGCGACGGCGTCTTGAAGGCTTTGGGCCCAGGCGGCGGTTGCGGTCAACAAAACGACACAAATCGCCACGCATTTCGCATAATTCTGTTTCATATCGGACCGCCCCGCATTGACACGTGAGAATAATGACAGGCGACATAACGTGATACAAATCGCTTTGACCCACGCCGTTCTTGAACAGGTTTGCCCGCGATGACCAAAAGGAAATTCGCTTTCGTTTTCAATCTGCTGTTGGCCGCCTGTGCAACCGGGGAACCGCCAACCACCCAGGTCGAGACCGGCGCGCCGTTTGCTGAAAAAACTTGGCAATTGGTTTCTTTTCAATCGATGGACGATTCGATCGGGACGACTGCGCCCAGCGACCCCTCACTATACACAATGATATTGCGCGCCGACGGCATCGCAGCGTTTCGTCTGAACTGCAATCGCGCCACGGCAACGTGGTCGGCGACCCCGGCGTCGGATAACAGTGGCCGGATCGAGTTCGGTCCATCATCGATGACCCGTGCGGCATGTCCGCCGCCGTCGCTCGACACGAAGATCGCGCGCGATCTGCAATATGTCCGCAGCTATGCGATACGCGACGGGAATCTTTATTTGAGCTTGATGGCCGACGGAGGCATTTACGCCTGGAAAACTTCCGGTCAGGTTTCGTCGCGCGGGCCGAGTTTCGATTGCGCCGCCGCGAAAAGCTCCGCCGAAAAGATTGTGTGCACGAATGACCGGATCGCCCATCTCGATCGTGAGCTTGCGCGGCTTTTCGGCCTCGCGCTTGAACAGCCGGACTTGGGCCCGGCCCGGCAAAAGGAATTGCGCGCGATGCAGCGGGGTTGGATCAAAGGACGCGACGATTGTTGGAAGTCGACGCTCGGTTTGGAGAGTTGCGTCATCGAGGAATACGCGTTCCGAATTCATGACTTGCGCCGAAGCTATGCCCATGCCCGAAGCGATGATAACGCGGGCGTTAGCGTTGGACCGCTCGCCTACCGGTGCGACGGCCTCGATGCGCTGATCTCCGCCATGTTCATCAATGCCGACCCGCCGATGGTTTCGCTCAATTGGCGCGAAACCTGGCGTACGTTGACACAAGCGCGATCGGGATCGGGCGCGCGCTATGTGAATGAATCATATCCCGATGGCGCTTATCAATTTTGGATCAAGGGCGACAGCGCATTGCTCAACCTGCCCGGCCAGCCCGATTTATCCTGCACGATCGAACCCACGGGTTAGCACGGGGCAAGCTGACGGCCTGTCGGAGATTTGGGTTTAGGAGTTGGCTGC
Source organism: Paracoccaceae bacterium (assembly GCA_020446775.1). Lineage (GTDB taxonomy): Bacteria > Pseudomonadota > Alphaproteobacteria > Rhodospirillales > Rhodospirillaceae > VGEM01. Next base: position 17,529 of record JAGREB010000065.1, on the reverse strand, counting down.
GACGGCGAGCCACACCTCATAAAGCATATAACCGGCAACGCCGACCACGAGGCTCGCGAAAATCTTATTCAGCGTTCCCTTTTTCGCGGCCAGACGGCGCGCGGCGCGGGCGCCGAGTGCGCTCCCGATAAAACCTCCCAAAACGAACACCGCCGCCAGCGGCCAAATAACGAAATCGGACATGGCGTAATTCGCGGCGGTGGCAAATCCGAACGAAAATACCGCGACGAGCGAAGTGCCGACGGCCTTGAGGACGGGCATCGAAGTCGCGGCGACCAGACCCGGGACAATGAGGAACCCACCTCCGATTCCGAAGAAGCCCGAGAAAACGCCCGTGCCTAAACCGTAGGCGACCACTTTGGCCGCGTTGTCGCGATTGCATTGCGCGCCTTCAACCCCTTCGTCGCCGCGCGTCACGAACATGTAAACGGCCACCACAACCATCAAGATTGCAAACACGAACAGGAGCTTGTCGCCATCGATTGCCTTGCCAACGGTTGAGCCCGCCAAGGCACCGATGACACCCGCCCCCGCGAATACATAGCCACATCGCCAGTTTACGGTTTTGGCCCGGGCGTGGTTCCAGAGCCCGACAAGGGCGTTGGCGGCGACCGCCAGAGCGCTGGTGCCGATCGCCTGATGGGGGTCCTTGACGCCGACGGCGTAGAGCAGCAAGGGAACGGCGAGAATGGAACCGCCGCCGCCGACAAGGGCAAGGACGAATCCCACCGCGATGCCCGACAACCCGCCGAACGCATATTGTGCGGCCGTTAGCATGATCGTACCCGCCTGTTTTCGAAATAGACGAGGGCTTATTCACGCGCTCGCCTTTTCGATAAGATTTTAGCCGAGGATTGACAATATATTGGTGTTTCTCAAGATCTCACCGCGCAATAATTTTCTTGGTCGAAGGTATACGTCCATAATCTGTGCGACGTGGCGTGGATAGCGCGTTGATCTGAATTTCAAAGGGGTCATGAGAATATTCTCCTACCCAAGCATTTGCGACATGGAGCTGGTCGGCATGAACAAACCTGCGGACATTGCAAAGTCGGCCCCTGAACGATGGGCAATATGGGAACGTTTCCGACCCGTTCAAGAAAACGCCGAAGACTGGCAAACCTACTGTTCGTTCCGAGGCGAGGCTTCAGATACCCTATCCAAACGCACGAGGTTCCTAAGCCTCGCGCAGCTCGTCCGGCGCGTGGCCGCCGCCGGAATTCAAGGAGCGGTTGCGGAGTGCGGGTGTTTTACGGGTCATTCGACGCATGTGATCGCGCGCACCATGACTCTTTGCGGTATCGCATCGCCCCTGCATGTCTTCGACTCTTTCGAAGGCCTGTCCGCACCGACAAACGCGGATATGATAACCAGCGATCGACACACCAATCCATCCGCGGTGAACACGATACTACGGACCACGGAAAAGATGTTTGCATCGGACCTGAGCACAACCATGGCCAATTTGAGCGAACACAAATTCATTGTGTTCAATCCTGGCTGGATTCCGGAGTCTTTCGCCGGGATGGAAGACGAACACTATGCGTTCGTTCATATCGATGTCGACTTATATGAGCCGACCCGCGATTGTCTCGATTTCTTTTACCCTCGCCTCAACCGCGGCGGCGTCATCCAAATCGACGACTACAATTTTATGGACTGGCCCGGTTCGCAAAAAGCTGTAGACGAATTTCTTGCGCGGGAGAAACCGAGCTTCTTCTTCGAACTGCCTCTTGGCGGCGCATTCATGGTCAAATGAATCGCATCCCGATCGGCCAATCTAAGTTCGAATCCCGGCCTCCGACAGCTTGCGCAATCGCGACGTCGACTAGGTCTTCGGTTTGATATTTGGGTTGAGATGGAAGAAGTTAGCCGGATCGACCTTCGTCTTGATGTCCACCAAGCGCGCATAGTTGCCGCGGAAGGATTTGCGAATCCGCTCCTCGGGATCGTCGTAGATTTCGTTGATATAGAAGCCGCCGGTGCTCATCGGATCGATCATCGACCACAATTCGCGAACATGCGCCTGACCGGCGGCTGAGTCTTCGCCGGCCGCCCAAGTCGTCGCGACGGCGCATTGGTAGATGCCGTCACGTTCAGCAAACGCGGTATCGGTTTCATTCACTTGCGCGATCGCACCGCCCTGCATGCCGATGCTGACGGATGTGCGTGGCGTGTTCGCCCGCATTACATAATCGAGCACCATGTCGATGAACTTGGGATCGAGCTGCCTGAGGTAAGTATACCGGCTATAGCCGAAGCGGTCGGAATACAGGTTACCGTCGGCGACAGCTTGCAGCGTGACATAGTCCATTTCCTCGACACGCGTACTGATCGGTTCGCCCAGCGGCGCCAGCGCCTTCAAGGCCGCCTCCCCGGCCCGCCGCGTACCGACGAAAGACCCCGAGACGATACACGTGGTCTCGCCGCGATCCGACGTGCGCAGGCTGCCGCTGACGGTCAGTTCCAGCGGCGCATTTGCCGAAATCTCGGCATACACGTTCATCACGTCGCGCGCCTTGCTGCCCGGGAATGTGTAGGACAGCGACGTGATGACGCCGTCGTACTCGTGCAGTTGGAATTCGAAATCGGTCACGATGCCGAAGTTGCCGCCACCGCCACGCACCGCCCAAAACAGGTCGGGATTTTCGGTGGCATTGGCACGTACAATGCTGCCGTCCGCCAACACCATTTCCACACCGAGCATGTTATCGATCGTCAGACCGAATTTGCGGCCCAGGCGGCCTTGCCCCCCGCCTGTGGCCAGCCCGCCGACGCCGGTGTGAGAAACTACACCGGCCGTGGTTGCCAGCTTATGCGGCAAAGTCGCGCGATCGAGGTTGCCGAGCAGTGCGCCGCCGGCGACGTGCGCGGTTTGCTTGGCGGTGTCCACCGTCACGCCGTTGATCGCCTTGAGGTCGATCACCATGCCGTCGTCCACCATTGAAAATCCGGAGTAGCTGTGGCCGCCGCAACGAACCGCGGTCAGGATGTCGTGCGCGCGAGCGAATTGCACCGCGGCCTGCACGTCCTTCGCCGACGCCGTCTTGACGATGAGGGCCGGCTTTCTATCGAACGCCGGGCTCCAAATTCTTCGCTCGTCGTTGTAGGTGGCGCTGGACGGCAGGATCACCGCACCTTCGATGCTGCGTTGAAGATCGGCGATATGCCCGTCCGTCAACTCGATTCTGGCGTCGCGATTACTGATGGCGGGGGCCGCTGACGCCGTCCGTAACGGCGATGCGGACGCCGCCGCCATGGCGATCCCGCCGCGCAACAGGGTACGGCGATTGAAGCGAGACGACGTGATGTTGAGCGGGTGACTCATAGCGAGGGCCTCATTGAAATCGGTTTCAGACGATCGGCGGCAATGGCAAGGACACACATTCAGCGAGGGTCATAAAATACCTGTCCCTCCGTGGGTTTAATATTGAATTCCGGGCCGATTTCACGGATCGAAATTCACGGACCTGGATTTCCCGACCCTGGATTTCCCGCCCGAAGCACGCTCGCACGGTAGTGTGGCAAGCCCACATACAGAAGGACGACACTCAGCGGGGCCGCAGTCGCACAGACAATAGCCAGGGCGTAACGCAACATCGCCGGGTCGCCGAAGGCATAGTCCGTCAGGAGGCCAGCAAACATCGGACCGAGACCATTAGCGATAAGGTTACCGATGAAGAAATAGATGGCCGTCATCTGCGCCCGCAACGGATTGGGTGTCATGACCTGCAAAGCCGCCGCCGGCAAGCCTTGCGGGAGCGCCAGGAAGAAAATCGCACCACTGAGCAGAACCAGCGCAATTCGCACATCGCCGACCAGCGGAGTCGACACGATCAGCGGCAGTCCGCAGCACATGCCGATAAATGCCGCGCGCAAGATCGCATCGGTTCGGCCGGAGCGGGCCAAACGGTCGGCCAGCCATCCGCCCGCATACACACCGAATGTTCCGAACACGAACAGGATCGCGCCGAGCGTCAGCCCGGCACGCGGCGCATCCCAGCCGAAAGTGCGCATGATCATGGAGGGCGTCCAGAACAGATAGTTACCGATGGCGATGCCATACAGCGTAAATGCGCCGATGTGGCAGGTCACGGCCCAGGCGTTCGTCGCGAGAAAACCGCGCAAGGCGGGCCAGGAACTGGCGGCGCGCCGGTCGCCATCACCGAGTCCGCGGCGCGCGGGTTCGCGAATGGTAAACATCAACAACACGATCGGTAGACCGAGCGCGCCAACGACAATGAACGTCAGTTGCCACGGGTATAATTCTCCAAATACCGGTAGCGTTTGGGTCGGAGCATTCGACACCAGACGAATGATCGTTCCACCGATCATCAGCGCAAGGCCGGCGCCGAAATAGACACCGGTCGAATAGACACTGATGGCGCGCGCAAGACTTTGGCGCGGGAAATAATCGGCCAGCAACGAAAACGCCGCCGGCGACAACGCCGCCTCGCCCACACCCACTCCGACTCGCGCGGTAAACAACGGCCAAAAGCCGCGCGCCAAACCGCAGGCGGCCGTCATCAAACTCCACACCGCCACGCCCGCCGTCATCAAATTCCGCCGGCTAGCCCGGTCGGCGATCCGTGCCAGCGGAATTCCGAGCAGTGTGTAGAAGATCGAGAACGCCAAGCCGCCCAGCAGTCCGATTTGGGTATCGTTGATTTGCAAATCGCGCCGAATCGGTTCGATCAACAGCGTCAAGACTTGCCGGTCGATAAATGAACACGTGTAGGCCAACGTGAGCACGACGACGATGTACCAAGCATAGGTTCGCGATGGCCATGCACCATCGCCGCCCGCGGCCGAACCGGCCGGAACGGTCTCTTTGCCATCGGAAGCCTTGCAATCCGCAGCCTCGGAACCGGTCAACACCCGCTATCCCCCCGCCACCGGACACATACCTTAGCAGGGGAATCGTCCGCGGGAACTCTTGAAACGGCCGGTTCATGGGGCGGAGGTACCCGGCGGCGCGTTTATTCGCGACCTCGTATTTGAATACGGCCCAGGCAGTTCGCCAAAAAACGAAACACGCGCGCCGAGGCGCGCGTGTTTTTGGAAGTGTCGGGCGTACGGCGGCGGGTTTGGCCGCCGCCGCGCCTATTCGCTTTAGGCCGGTTTGATCCCGACGATGTTCGCCTTGTCGTTCGGATATCCTGGCGGAGCGTCGTCGTGCATTTCAAAGCCTGCCGCGCTCATTTCCTTCGGCATATTCATGTCGAAATATTCGATCCAGAACGCCTCATGGTTCCAGCGGTACTGAATCCACTCGCTGTAACGTGCGGTGGCCGAAGCGGTGCGCTTGCGGGACGAACCGGTCATCAAGTCAATCGGGAAGTACAAGCCGCCCGGCCGCAGAACCCGGTAGGCTTCCTTGAAGATTTGCCTTGAGATTTCGGCCGGCGCTTCGTGATGGAGGATGTAGCTGGTGACGATGTCGAAATGGCCGTCGGGGAATTTTGTGTCCTCGGCCAGACCGTGGCGGAAATTGACATCGATCCCGCGGTCGACGGCACGCATGTGTCCATACCGAATCAAAGGCGCTCCGACTTCGACGCCCCAAACTTCGGCGTCCGGGAATCGATTCTTGAGCGCCATGGTCATGCGGCCGGTACCACAACCGAGTTCCAGCACCCGCTTGACCTTGCCGTCGGCGGGCAACGGCACGGCGGCTGCACGCGCAATGTGCCGCTCGTCCTGGAAGTCGCGGCCTTCCTGGAAGTTCATCGTCAAGTAGTAATAAAGGTGCCCCGCGAACGGATCGCCGACATACCCGCCCGGCTGCATGTGAATTTCATGCTTGACGTGTTCGGGATAATCGAAGTTCGCGTTCAGTTCGAGCTTGCCGGGACCGATGTTGTCGGCCGCGTCCATCTCGCTCATGTAGGCATCGTAGTTGTTGTGGAACTCGCGTCTCAGGTTCTGCCACGAGTGCATCTGAAGCCGCTGCCACATGGCCGTACGCATCGCGACCATCGGGTCGTCTTTCAACAACTCGATCGCTTCGGCATGCGTGTAATCGGCCAGCGGATCTTTGCCCTTGGCGGCAATCGTTTTTGCGGCGCTCCGGTTCGCGGAGCGCGAGAATTCGCGGTTCACGAAAGTACGAAGGGTCGTGAGGAATTGTTCGCTGGATTCCAAGTCGAGCGACGGCAGACGTTCGAACATTCCGTTCGAACCGCGCGGTTCGACGTCCGTACCCTTGGGCAACGCCGCATCCGCAGTGCCGCCTTTCAAGAATGCGGCAGCGGTGCTGGCCAAACCGGCGGTACCCGCCATAACGGAGCGACGGCGAAAAGAGTGAGTCATTGTCGTGTCTCCTTCTGGCTTATTTCTTCTTGAATGCCGACGTGACGTCGAATTCGTCGGTCTGGCGTGCAAATTGGCCGAACATGCGGTCGACCAGAACTTCGCGTTCCGTTTTCCAGGCCGCTTCCTCTTCCGCGGTCGGCACGTATTGCTCGACCATGTCCCGGTTCACGCCCTTTTTCGCGAGCAAGCTTTCCAGGATGCGAATGCGCCGCCGATCGGTCCAAATCTCGGCGCCCATGGCGATCAAAGCCGTCATGATATTGTCGATGTGCAAGTTGCCCAGGAACGAGACCTTGCCGATGTCGGCCTCGATGAAATCTGTCGTGTATTCCTGACGCTTGCCCTTTGCTGTTTCAGCCATGGGAATCTCCTTCGGATAGCCCGGTCCGGTCGACCTGATGTAAACAACTACAGATTATGCGGGAATTTACCACGGGGTCCATGGCTGTTGTCGACTCCTGCGACGACGTGCAAATCGCTGTGCGACCACGATTTGACAAAGCGCAAACCCCAATCGCCGCTTCCCGCCCGATTCCGTGCGTTTTGAGCTTGCAAAGGTCCCTTTCGGCAGTTGAAATTCCGGCCCTATGAATCCCGATATTTCCGAACATTTTTACGGTGCAATCGAGCGGAGCGCGGTCAAAACCGAGCCATTTCCGCATTTTTCCGCCCGGAACATATTTCCGGATTCGTTTTACGCCGACCTGCAGACCGCGATGCTGCCGACCGAATATCTTGCTCCGCACCCGACCACCAACGGCCAGCGATTTTCGGCAGAATTCGAGCCGGAATGGTTATCGCGACTGCCGCCGCTACTTCGGACTAGATTAAAATTCGCCCGCTTGAATTTTAATCCTCAAGGCTAGCCGCGAATTCGGCGGCGATTTTCGCCCACCGGTCCGGCTCCGCCATAAACTGCAGCAAATTGCCGTTCGAGAATTCGACGTATTTGAAGTCGGGGCGCATTTTCGAAACACGTTCGTCGATGTAATGAACCGAATCTTCGGTGTCGGTCAGGATCATGCCCGGAACTTTGACCGCCATCAGATCCGGCACCATTTCGTAATGGAACGCGGCGTAATGGCCGATGTCCGGGCCTTGAATGAATGACGTAATCGCGAGCCACGTTTTAGCATCGAGAATTTTCTGTTCTTGCGATGCCATGGGAAATTTCATCATCGGCAAGAGGTGCGAACCATCCAGCTTCGGCGTGCGACCCGGCCCGGTTCCCATACGCGACAAATAAGCTTCGCGCTCTTCCTTTGTCAGCTGCGCCGAACCATGAAGGATGACGCCGACAACTCGGGTCGGATGATTGGCGGCGAACGACGTCGCGATTTGGGCGCCGGTATGATGACCCGCGACCAGCACCTTCTCGAGTTTCAGGTGGTCGAGGACATAAACCAAATTGTCGGCGTATTCCTCGATTGTCGGTTGATGCGGCGGACGATCCGACATGCCGTAGCCTGGCGTATCGATCGTAATGGCGCGAATACCCATATCGGCCAGCGCATTTTGAATCTCGGCGAATTGGATCATCGACATCGGCGATTGATGCAGAAGCACGATGGGATGCTTGTAATCGCGCGGCCCGATGTCGCGATAGTGAACTTGACCGAGCGGGGAATCCGCAAAACCTTTGCCGCCGCTCAGGACGCCGAATCCTTGCCAGTCGTCGTTCGACGTTCCGCGCATCTGTTCTGCCGCGGACGCTTGAAAGGAGACGAGAATTGCCGCCAGGGCGATTTTCGAAAACGAGCGGCGGAAGAAGAATGCGAGCATGTCCTTTACCTCTTGAATTGGAAGGCACCGGGCGACCTGACGGTGCCAACATGGCATGCCGGCATTGCAGTCTGAAGCAAATTGTCGCCCGGGAAATTTGTGGCCCGGAAGATATCCAAAGTTGCCCTCAGTTGGTTCACGCCGAAGCACTTGCTAGGCCGAAACGCTTTCCGGCGGCACGATATCGGACGGCCAGCCGCGATAAGCTTTCACCAGGTGTGGCCACGGGTCCTGGAAACGAAAGCTGACCCCCCGGAACAGGTCTTGACCTTTTCGCGCTGCGGTATGGCCGTCGCCGTGGGTATCGAGAAATATGAAAACGTCCCCGGCCTTACCCACGGCCGTCTTATGTGACCCGGCGCTGACGCCGATTTCCAGTTCGCCGGCCAAAACCACCTGCATGCCGCCCCACCAGCGGGAAACGTGAAAGTCCTGCCGCGATCCGGGCGGCCGGGGTTCGGCAAGCGTAACCTGAAACACGGGAAGGAACGCGTTCTCCTCGGTTCTTTCAAGCTCGCACAAATATGTGTGCTGGTCCTTGGCGGTATATATTCCATAGACGGTCATCGTCGGCCTTTTGCGAGTCTGGTGCAGGCGGTTACGGCGATTTATCCGGATAACGACGGGACGGATCGGCGAGCCCCGTCGACGGATAGGGAGAATATTCGGCGGGCGGCAAGACATTGTCGGGCCAGCCGGTGAAACCCTTCGAAAGCGCGGCCCACAACCCGCCAACCGACAACGCAAACCGGGTATTGAGAACGTGTAGCGGGACGCGGCCTTTCCTCATCGCGCTATGGCCGTCGCCCAGCAGATCGATCATCACAAAAGCATCGCCGGCTTTTGCGGTCGCAGTTCGGATCGGACCCGCCGTCACGCCAAGCTCAAGTTCGCCGTCGAGCACGACCGTCATGCTGCCGAACAAGGTCGAACGGTGATAGTCCTGCCACGAGCCGTCGATCGGCAAGCCTTTTCCACCCGGCGCCGTCACTTGATATACGGGGACGGTCGCCGCAGTGTCGGCGATTTTCAAAAGGCACATGTAGGATTTCATATCGGTGCCCGTGTACACGCCGTAGATCTTTGAGTCGGTTTGGCTCATGGCAGCCTCTTCGTCCCGCTCTACATTCCAGCGCCCACCGTAAAACAACCTGGACATTGATGCCACGGCACCGCGCCGGACGCGTCGAATTCACAAGCGTACCGAATAGAAAAAAAGAAGTGCGCCGCAGCGTGTTCGCGGCGGCGCACATGATCCGAATCCGAGTTCAAAATCCTTCGGACGGTTATTTCACCGGCGCCGGAGTCTCGGTCGCCGCATAGACCTCAAGGCTTGAAAGATTGGGTTTTTCCCACGACTCCGGTGGCGGCGCCTCGAGCATATGGGGATGATACTTCTCCATGTGCTCGCGGACGGGCTTCTTGAAGCCGCCGACGTCTTTGACGCCCCTGACGATCGATTGATAGAGGACGTGGCCGGGCGCTTGGCCCATCAGCATCCATGGCAACCACGGTGTCACGCGGGACCAGGTTCCCGTGCTTGATATCGAGGTCAGCTTTTCGTTTTGCGCGTCGGCCAAGCTGACCACGTGCGTGTAGCATTCGGAAACCTGATTCATCGGCCCGGAACTTTCGCGCGGCCATTTGTCCGGTTGCAACGCATTGCGGTAGTACAAGTTGATCGTCGTCATGGCCGTAATCAAACCGTTGCCCGCCGGCATCCAGTTGAGGACGTATTCTTTTCGCTGAGCGGCTTTCGCGTCTTCGTTTAGACCGCCGTACGACGGACCACCGGCATTAACGTATTCCGCAATGTGGATGTTCCACGGATCGTTGATCACATCGACCACGCGGACGCGTTCTTCGGTATAAGGATTCGTGTATTCGGTCAGAATCTCGCCGGTCGCGAGGTCGGTATATAAGATCGATTCACGATGATAGTTTCTATAGCTGCCGTCCGGCTGCTTTTCGTTCCTGGCGACGCTGACAACTTCGAAGCCGAACATATCCAGCACTTTTTCGTTCGGCCGCACGCCCGACACGATCCCGGAAACGCTGCCGTACTTGACCTTGGTTTCGTCAAGGTCCCCGCCCATGCGGGCGCGCAAGATCATGTTGCCCTTGCCGGTGGTCAGGTCGATATACGGGCCCCTCAAAGTCGGCGTTTCCGCTGCTTTCGCGCGGGAACCGATCGCTGCGGTGGCAAGCCCGGCGCTTCCCATAAGAATATTTCGACGCTGCATGGAGAATTCCTCGCTTGGTAGAAATGGACATCGATTGGCCGGCGGCGGCGGAACGAAATGCCCGATTCTCTGTCGGCGTTCGCGCGGCTAACCGCAGACTAAGTTAAGGGAAATGCGGGACGTCAACCAGTGGCGATCGGGCGTGAAAAGTGCACGCTGCGCGGCTGGCGGGCAGTGCGGAAGAAATCGGGCGCCAGAATGTACGCGGTGAGGCACGACTGCCCCAGTTACAACGGAGCCTGCCAAATTCCAGCGTATAGGTCCCATTTTCCGCGTTCGCTGTTGAGGGCCGCAACGGATGGCTGCAAACCCCTGGTATGTGAAAAGAATATCTCTTCTACACGCTTGAGCCCGGCGCAAAGCGTTTCGATTTGTGCATATGAATAGACGCGGTGGGCGTTGAATGCGACGGCGGGACCTTGTGAATTCACCGTAGTTGAGAAAATGATATGGCCACCGGGACGAACGACGCGCCGCCACTCGCGAAAGGATTTGATATCAGCTTCGGGATCGAACTCGTCGCCATAACGCCCTAACCCAAAGTGCTCGATGGCATTTAGGGACAAAGCCGCGTCGAAAGAGCAATCGGGCGCGGCAATCGCCTTACTATCGCCGAGCATAAGCACCTCGTTTTCGGACCGCATCGAGCGCGCGCGGACGTCGAGCGAGGTGACGTTCCATGAGGCCGCCAGCCCGGCGATGAAAAGCCGGTTTGAGCCTACGTCCAGGATCTTGGCCTCTTTGTCGACGTGCTTGCTTAACATCGAAGCGGCGAAAGAGGTCTCGCAATTTCGATAATCTTCGGGATGCTGGTTCGGCTGATCGAAAAAATCTTCGAAAACATATACGTCGGGGCCAACGGCTTTTCGCATCGCGTCAAACTGATGGCGCCGCTCGGCCGGCACGTCACGGCGCACGTTCATTTAACGGCCTCAAGATTCAAACTCATATGCTTTCCGTTGGTCTTATCGAGGTGCGGCAAATATGCTTGCGAATAATCATCAATCTTCGCATGGTCGGTTGAACGCCAATCCCATTCGCGAACCTCGGAAAATCCGATTTCAAGCAAGACCCGCGTAAGCATCCGCCGGTCAAATATCATTTTATGAAAATCAAACGGATCGCGTTGCCCGCCGCACACAAGCCCCAGAATGCTTTCCGGCCCGCTAGCAAGACCGACCTTCGAATAAACCTCCACACAAGATTGAAAATCTGGTACCGCCAACCGAAGCACACCCTGTGGCCTGAGCACGCGGAACCATTCTTCCAGCGCGCCCTTATATCTCCACCTGTCGAAATGCTCGAGAATGTGACACGCGTAAATCAGCTCGACCGATTGATCGGGAATCATATCGAGAGCATCGGCCTCCGTAACGATATCGACATGCGGGGCCGGTTGAATATCGATGTGCAAAAAGCCTGGGATGAATATCCTGCCACATCCGACGTGGAGTTTAGCAATGTTGTGCTTTTTCATTTTCTGATTTGAATGTTGAGCCCGTCAATTTTCATACCGCGACCGATTAAGGAAATAGCTTTCCATAATTATCCGGATTTGTTTCGGTTCCATCGAGTAATCCCAATAAATTTTATCTTGCGCCGTATTATCAGGCAACTCGACACGCTGACCGAGAACGCGAGTGAAAGGTTGACCCAACAATAACGCGCTCACTGCCGCATTGAACATGCCAAAAATATCTGGCGATGGCGTGAGTTCCACGACCATGCAGTCGTCCGGCGCAAACGCTGCAACGGCCGTTGCGGCCCCCAATGGTGACAAGATCAGCTCTGCGTTCCGTACATATTCAAGCATGGTTTCATGTGGCGTGCTGGCGCCCGTCACGAATGTCATGTCATAGGGCGCGAGGACTGCGCGCACTTCGTCCTCGTTGACGCACCGCTTGTTTTGAGCGTCAGATCTGCTGAAAAACAACCGCGTGCGCCCGCCCATCCCTGCCGCTCCTCTCCACAGTTGGTAGCGCATATAGTGCAAAGACTCTTCATGGGCGATAAGGTCCCGCTTGGACGATCGCGCGAACGGCGCGGTGCAAACATAGAGGAGATCAGCGTGAACCGCGGAGTTCGGTGGAATTGCAATTAGGCGATCACGGGCGATACCCATCGATTCAAGCCACAGCAGGTAACGTTGGGGCAGCGTATCGGGATAAAGAATTTTGAGATTCTGATGTTCCGGAATACGGCTGAGCATGAAACAGCGTGCGACCACTTCCCATATAAAGTGACCGAAGTTGCTGTTTCCCATGCAAAGTAAGAACGCGGGCTCGGCAATATGTAAGTCGATCTCGCCTAGATCGGCCTCGATTCCAGCGTCCGTTTTGCGCACCCAGCCACTGGCATGCCATAGCGGATCGCTGTCGTGGTGAGTTAGTCGCCGTGCCGTATAGAGCGCCTTTTGTAGGGAAAATGGGGTTGAATGTGTGCCCTTGATGACGACGTGCGGTAGTTTCGCGACAATCATCACCGGATTGATATAGGAGACCAAATCACCATTGGGTTTTCGATTCAGGCCGATAATGCTTTTTTGGTTCAATCTTGATGATCGGCTTGCGTATACGATCTCTCCTTGAGTTTCCGCTGCAAAAGTTTCCAGATCGACTTCTCGAAAATGCATTTTGTTCTCACTCGATAATTCCCAGATTCAATCGTCCATTTACTTAATGATAGCCGCAACGCGCTCTGCGGCGTGACGGTCAATCGCGCCGACTCTGGGGCACCTGGCCGGATGATATAGTACATGGATCGCGGCGGCGACAGGCGGTTCCACCAACGGGGATGCACCCATTGGTCACAACCCGTTATTTTCGTAGGGCTTGTTTTGTCGCCGACGTCTTCTTGGGCAAGAATCAGCTTAGAACAACACTTCTGCAGACAATGGCCAAAATAAATCGGCAGACTATAATTCTTGTCTGGTTGGCGGCCGCGAAGCCCGCCTGTGGCAACCGGATGCAAGAAAGCAGTTCGCCATGAAAGACGTTCCGCTGACCCAGAGCCAACGCGGCTATCACGACTTCTTGCGCGCGGCAAAATTGCATTGGTCGCGCGAAATGTACGGCGCGCTGCGCCAGGATTTCGCCAATCGCGGCCTCGACGCCGTGGACGTGGATGCCGCCGAGACGGCCATGCGCGAAAGCACCTTGTATAAGTTTTTCGGCTGGTTCGAACGCAACCTGCAAAAAGAAAAATACGAAAGCCAGCGCGGCATCCTGGCGATCGTCGAGCCATACCGCGAAGAACTGAAACGCGAAATCGACGCCGCCGCGACGGATGGAATCGCCGCGGGATTGCTGCGGCTCGACGCGGATTTCGAACAACCGGCCTATTATCGGAATACGGATTTTCATCAGCATCCGGGCGGTGTGTGGAGCGATGAGATCGCCGGTGTTGCCTACGAAATCGGCCGACAAACGACAATGCCCATGAACGTCGATCCCTATGGCGTGCACGATCTGCTCGCGCGCCGGATCCCGAAAGGCAAGTATCAGCGCATCCTCGACATCGGTTGCGGCACCGGGCGCAGCACGTTGCCGTTCGCGAAGGTTTATCCCGGCGCGGAACTCTACGGCATCGACTTAAGCGCGCCGTGCCTGAAACTGGCCCATCTTCATGCGCGTGAACGCGGCGTCGACGCGCATTGGTCGCAACAGCGCTGCGAAGCGACCGATTTTCCCGACGGATCGTTCGACCTGATTCATTCCACCTTCTTGCTTCATGAGCTTCCGCCCAAGGCGATTGCCGCGACGGTACGGGAAGCGGCGCGCTTGCTGGCGCCCGGCGGGGTGTTCGCGCATCTCGATTTTCACTCACCGCCCGGCGGCACCTGGGGCCAGTTCATTCATTACGGGCATGGCCGCCGCAACAACGAGGTCTTCATGCGGCCGTTTTGCGAGATGGATTTTCTGGCGCTGGAAAAGGAAAGCGGTTTTTCCGAAGCGGCAATGACGCCGTTCGACGACGGGACCGGTTTGCCCGGCAAAGACGGCATCGCCAAAGCCTGGCGCTTCCCGTTCCAGCTGTTGGTTGCGCGCAAAGCCTAGACCACGTCAAATCTTAGACCGCTTCAATAGGGATTTAGGGAATTAGGGACGTTCGGCGCTGCGCGTCTCACCAATCAGGAGTTCGTGTAATGCAAAATCGATTTCGCAAAATGCTTGTCCGCCGCATTGGTGGCGCGACCGTTGCTCTCTTAATAAGCGTTTGGCCGGCGTTGGCGCATATGACGGTCATGCCGCGGCAATCGACCGCGGGAATCGGCGAAAAATACACCGTCCGCGTCCCGACCGAGGGCGCCAAGGTCACGATATCGGCCGAACTGCGCGTCCCCGAAGGCGTGCATGTCTACAACGTGCAAGCGCCCATCAATTGGACCCAGGACATCACGCGCGAAAACGGCCTCATTACCGATGTCGTCTGGAACGTGAATATTCAGTCCGGCGAATTCATGGAGTTCTCATTCATCGCGCTGAACCCGGCCGACGCCGCGCAAATCGTCTGGACCTTGCGTCAGAATTATTCGGATGGTTCGAGCGACGATTGGACCAACGGCCCCGACGGGCCGTACTCCGGCGCAGTCACGAGACTTATGCCGCTGCCGAACCAATAACCAAACACGTGACCGCGAGCGGTCGCCGGAACGCCGCTACGACTTGATCGGCACCATCGACTGCCCAAGCAGGCGTCCGAAAGTCAGCGCCGGGGTCACCATCATGCCGCCGACCGCGGACTTGCCCATCAACTGCCCCGACCCCAGAATTTCTCCTGCCGCATAGAGCCCCGGAATAACGCGGCCGTCTTTCCGTGTGACGCGCAGTTTATCGTCAACACCAACACCGACCGTCGAAGTGACCGAGATGCCGTTCTGGCGAATGGAGTAAAACGGCGCCTGAGCGATCGGCAACGGCATGTGCTGGCGCTGAAACTCGGAATCCTTGCCGCTCGCGACAGCTTGATTGTAGCGCGCCACCGTTGCCTGCAACCCGGCCTCATCGACACCGGCCAGTGCGGCCAATTCCGCGAGCGTTCCGGCTTTCTTGAACATGGGGTGCGCGTTGAATTCTTCGGCCATGCGTGCGCGGTCCCAGCCATCGACGACCGGCGGCGCGGCATCGAAAATCGCCTGATCGAAAATCAGCCACGTCCGAAAATCGGGCTGCGCGACCAAGGCCAATTCCCGTTGGTCGACGCTCGGGTTGTCCTCGGCGACATAGCGTTTACCGTGAACGTTGACTTGGATTTCCCACGGCGGCCGCCGTTCGGGGTACATGCTGACGCGCACATACGGCGGACTGGGATCGGTGGCCTCGGCCAGAACGCGCGGCGAACCGCAGATATAATTTTCCTTGCCGCGCGTATACCCGCCGACGCCAAGAATCATTAGATGTCCGTCGCCCTGGCTATAGGGATACGACGCCGCGCCGTAGGCCTTCACGCCGCTGAGGTCGTAAAACACCTTGGGGTTCATGGCGTAACCGCCGCTGGTCATCAGCACGGATTTGGCGCGGAAGTCCGCCATGGTTCCGTGCTCGTCCTCGGCGCGCACACCGACGACGGCGCCATCGCGCTGAAGCAGTTCGCGAACCCGCGTCGCGCGCTGGATAACCAGGCGTCCGGCATTGACCTCGGCCAAAGCGAGCGGTTCGATCACGTCCAGGATCGAGATCCCGCCCTCTTCCCCCCAGGCATAGCGTTTGGCGCTGTAAGGTTCGTGCGCCAAACCGAGTACGGGATGTTCCGGCAGAGGTTGCAGTCCGTTGGCCGTGAGCCAGTCGAAGGTTTCGGCGGCATTGAACACGGCCAGCTTCACCAGCGCCGGATCGGCGGTCTTTTTACTGATGCGCATGACATCGTCAAAATGCATCTGCGGCGTATCGGCGATGCCCTTGGCGGCTTGAAGCTGCGTGCCGGCCGCACTCATCTGCCCGGTCGACAGGAACAACGTTCCACCCAGCTGCTGCGACGCTTCGATAATCAAGACTTTCGCATTGCGCTGAGCAGCAAAAATCCCAGCCGGGATGCCGGCGGTGCCGCCACCGACGATAATGATATCCCAGTCCTGCGCGGCATTTTCCTGCGCACCAAACGACGGCGCCGCGGCCAAGCTCAAGCCGGCGGCGGATGCGCCATGCAGCAAGCGGCGGCGGGACAACGAATAGGGCGGCGTAAAGAGGGTCGGAGGCATAACGATCACCGTTTCAGAGGCGAACCAGCGGCGACTGTGACGGATATCGCGCCGGATTTACAGCGTTTTCAACGCCCGGGTTCACCGGCCGGCTTGGTACACAGGGCGTAGACCCAATGTTTCCCCAGCGGCTTGAACTTATGCACGGTGAACCGCGCCTGGATTTTCGCGAACCACCAATCGGGCGGCATCAAAGTAATATGCGCGTTGCGGCCGTCGGGCAGCGTCTTGAAAGCAGGCGACAACGCGATTGTCGTAAAGAATACGTGCTTGGTGAGAACGGCGAGATAATCCATCACGTCGTCGACCAGTTCCTGCTCGATGTGTTCCATGACGTCGATGCACGCGACGATGTCCGCCGGCTGGGGCAGCGTGTCCTTGCCGGGAATCGCCGGGTCGTATTCGAAAACCTCAACGTCCGGCCAAAGCGCCGCGGCGTGCTGTTTCAACACGCCTTTCCCACATCCATAATCAAGCAATGTCTTGGCGTTGGTCGAGCCGATCAAGCTGCCGAGGCCTTCCAGAACGAACTCCTTATTTGGCAATTCGCCGAATTGCGGACTGCTGGCGTGCAAATCCGCCAACATCTTCCTGTAATCTTCGGTGATGACTTTTTGCCCGCTCAAGGTTCTGGTGCTCATGCTGGCGATCAAGATCCGCGCGGCATTAAACATGCATTTCGGACCGGCGCAAACCCCTTGGGCCGGGGCCGTTCCGGGCCGGGTATTTGCAATCGTCCGAGCGCGCCATATGTTAGTTCGATAAATGCGATAGACGTCTTGCCGAGTGGTTGCGATGACACCGACGAAGCCTCCCATCGGCCAACTCGAGGATCCATCGGTTGCAGGGCTGATCGCGCAGGCCATCTCCGCGCATAAGAACGGCGATTTGGACACTGCCGAAGGCCTTTACCGGCAAGTCCTCGGCCGCGTTCCGGATCATGCCCAGGCGCTTTATCTGACCGGCTCGCTTGAATGCCAGCGGGGCCGTTTC
>JAGREB010000554.1 GCA_020446775.1 Paracoccaceae bacterium | reverse complement strand
GACGGCCGGATCGCCGCGATCCTGGACGCCAGCGCTCCCACCCCGGCCGCCAAAGAAACCATTGACGCATCTGGCCGGCATGTCTTCCCGGGTTTGATCGACGCGCATATCCATTTCGGATTCGCCGAACCGATCACCGAGTATTCCACGGAAACCACTTACGCGGCCCAGGGCGGCTTCTCGACGGTTGTCGGATATTTTCTCAACAACGAGGCCTATAGCGACGTCTTCAACCGGGAAATCGGCCACGCGCGCGAACGCTGTTTCGTGGATTTCGCGTTTCACTTCAGCACGGCGAGCGAACTCCACATTCAGGAACTTGGCTCCTACGTGAAGGATTACGGCGTCACGTCGTTCAAGTACTTCATGAACTTCAAGGGGGAGGAAGGACGCTACCTCGGCCTCGACGGCACGGACGACGGTTACCTTTACGCGCTTCTGGAAAAGGCGGCGAAGGTTGGCGGCGTCACGGTCGTGTTGCACACGGAAAATATCGAGCTGGTGAATCGCATCCGCCGTGAGATGCAAGGTGCCGGCAAATCGACGCTGCGCGATTGGAGCCTTTCGAAACCGCCGTTCACCGAAGCCGAAAGCACTGCGCGCGCGATGTATTTTGCCGAACATCACGGCGCGACGATCTACATCCCCCACCTCAGCACCCGTATGGCGCTGGACGAAGTCCGGCGGTGGCGCAAACGCTACGACAAAGTCTGGGTCGAGACTTGTCCGCATTATTTAACGCACACACTCGACGCTGACATCGGCAGCGTCGGCAAAGCCAATCCTCCGTTCCGCACGCAGGATGATGTCGACGCGATGTGGGAAGGGCTTGCCGACGGCAGCATCGATGTCGTGGCGTCGGATCACGTGCCGCGCAAACGCGCCACCAAGGAAAAAGGCATCTGGCAAGCCTCACAGGGATTTCCCGGAACCGCGACGATCCTGCCGGTCTTGTTGCACGAGGGGTACCACAAGGGACGCTTAAGTCTACAACGCGTCGCGCAATTGTTGACCAGCGCGCCGGCAAGAATTTTCCGGCTCGACCGGAAAGGCGACATTAGGGTCGGGCTCGATGCCGACCTGACGATCGTCAACCTCGAGCACAGCCGTGAAGTCCGCGCGGCCGAACTCGGTTCATTTTCGGATTACAGCCTCTACGACGGTTACACGTTCAAAGGCTGGCCCGAGCTGACCATGGTGCGCGGCGTCACCGTGATGAAGGACGCCAAGATGGTCGGACCGGCAGGCCACGGCCAATATTTGCGCCGCGGATAATTCCGGACCATCGCGATCCTCTTAACCTTCCTTTTCCGCCAGGAAGTCCACGATAACCTTCGCTGTCGCTTGCGGGTTGTCCTGATGCGCGAAGGAACCGCCATTCGGAATGTGCACTGAACGGGCGCGCTTGGCGGTCGCCAATCCCGGCTTTTCAAAGTTTTGATAATCGCTGCCGCGTTCGCCGTACATCAAGAGAACCGGACACTCGACGCGCGCCAGGTAG
>JAGREB010000553.1 GCA_020446775.1 Paracoccaceae bacterium | reverse complement strand
TTTGAACACCGGTTTCAGGCCGCGCATGCCCTCGGCTGTCGCATCTTCCCGGATGTGCTCGTCCGCATCGAAAACAACCTTGCCTTTGCGCGTAACGATTTCGATGGGCAGAATTTGGTCCTTGAAGCGGCCTTCCTTGCGCGCTTTGGCGGCCCGCCGGTGGCTTTCGACCGCAAAGCCGTCCTGCTCCTCTCGGCTGATTTTCCACTTGGCGGCAATATTTTCCGCCGTGATGCCCATGTGTCCGTGACCGAACGGATCATGCAGTGCGGCCACCATCATATCGATGACCTTGGCGTCGCCCATTTTTTGACCCCAACGCTCCGCCGGCACGGTATAGGGCACGCGGCTCATGCATTCTGCGCCGCCGGAGACCGCGAAATCCGCGTCTCCGAGAAGAATCTGTTGGCTCGCCGAAACGATGGCCTGAAGCCCGGAGCCGCACAGGCGGTTCACGGTCAACGCCGGTGTTTCGATCGGTAACCCGCCGTCCACACCGGCCACGCGGGAAAGGTACATATCCTTGGGTTCGCTATGAACGACATTCCCAAACACGCACGAACCGACCCAAGCCGGATCGACGTTGGCGCGCGATAGAGATTCTTTGACACACATCGCGCCCAGCGCCGTCGGCGCGAAGTCCTTTAGCGACCCACCGAACGTCCCGATCGCGGTACGAACTCCGGCCAGGATCACAATCTCGCGCGCTTCGGTCATGGCAGGCTCCGTTCGAGTTGCTGGTATGTGCCGGTGATCGTGTCGGGCGTATCTGCTGGCACGAGTGACAAATTTTCTCGCCACGCCGCGCCGGCCGTATCCGCATTCACGACGGTAATGGTTTTTCCGGCGCACGCCGCGTTGAACAGGCATTCGACGATGACGCTGGCTACGTCGCCGCGCGCAATTGCGCCGATCGTATAGTCGCGCCGAGATTTAAGAATAATATCTTTCTCGCCGCCGGGATAGTTGCGCAATCCTCCGGGCGCGACGATCGTATAGGAGAGTTGGCTCTCGCGCAGGTGCGATTCCGCTTTGCCTTTCCAAATCCGCCCGGCCCCGAAGCGTTGCGACATGGCGTCGTCGAGCGAACCGATCCCGGCCGAGCCCGACGTCATCAACACAAAATGCGCGACACCGGCGGCTTTTGCCGCGTCGATCAAATTGCGATTGCCTTCCCAATCCACGAATTCAAAACTGTTCGGACCGGACCTCATACGCGATCCAATCGTTGAAACGGCGTGCGTGACGCCGTCGAATGCGGATTCCAAACTTGCGGGATCGCGCGCGTCGCCGACCACCCAATCAACGCCCGAACTCAGGTTCTCGTTGGCTTTGGATGGATCGCGAACAAGTCCACGAACGGACAACCCCTTATCTTGCAATAGCGCGACGACAAGTTGGCCGGTCGCGCCGGTCGCACCCGCAACTAGCACCAATGGATTAGGAGTGTCGGCGATTCCGGCGGAAGGAAGAGACAAGCCGAGAAGCAGAGCAAAAGTGGGCCAACGCATCGTTCAAAACCTGGCGAAATTCATGACGGACGTCGTTAACGCGTTGGCGGCGTCTTCTCAACCTTTTGATCTCAAGAAAGAATTAGAGATAAGTGGCGGGAGCGACGGGACTCGA
>JAGREB010000552.1 GCA_020446775.1 Paracoccaceae bacterium | reverse complement strand
GCGGCTCGGCCCCGTGCGGGCTGTCTTGATCGTTCATGTGACCCTTTGGAAAAGCGGTGGTTCCAAGTTTCCGGTTTGCGACCGTCGCGCGGTAGTGTTGCAGGTTACAAATCAAAACCCAAGCCGCCAAAGTACACGCAATCCCGCGTCAATCGGGCCCGAGTCCACGTTCGCTTTTGCGTTTCGCCCTCTACCACTATGCATCTATCGTATTTTCCGGGACCGGATTTCGGGTAGCATGTTCGCCCGTCCACGAGGGGCCGCGCCGCGTGCAAAAATCGTTCACCGACCGAAGAATGAATTTCTGGGTTCTGGCGTTCGGCTTCGCCGCGGCGGCCGTGGTGATCGGCATGGTCGCGACGCGCATCGTTCTCAGCCGCGAGGAAGTGCTCGTCGAAGCCGGCAACAAAGCGCAACAATTGGCGCGCATTCTCGAGGCAGGTGTATCGGGGACTTTGCAATCGGCCGAAATCCTGCTCGACGCAGCTGCTGCCGAGGCGAAGGCGCGCCGCGAAGCGAATGTACCGGGCGACATTCAAATCAGCGCCAGTCTTAAAGATATCGCCGCGGACTGGGCGTTCGTTCAGTCGATCAGTTTTGTCGGCACCGACGGCCGCATCGTCGACGCCGCAGTGCGCGACAACGACGGGCGGTTTCAGGCCGCCTTTCAGAATTACGACATTTCGGACAACGAAACGTTCACCTCCCATGCGCGATCGAGTTCTGCCAACGACAAACTCTACATCAGCAAAGTCCGCAACGGATACATTACGCAGCGTCCGGTGGTGGTGGTCACGAAAGGCGCGTGGACAACGGCCGGGGAATTTGTGGGCGTTGCTTCGGTCGCCATTCGTATGGCCGAATTCGAACGGCTCTTTGCCGGTTTATTGCCCGAGGTCGACGGCACGATCAGTTTGTTCCGGTTGGACGGCACGCTTTTGGTTTCGACATCCGGGCCAAATCTTGCCGGCCGTCAAACGTACAAGCGGTCGCTTCTGTTTTTCGGTGCGGCCCGTGAGGCGGCGAGCGGCGTCTATACCGTATCCGCAACGGACGACGGCGTCGGCCGCAGGTTGGCATATCAGGTTGGAACGCGGTATCCGTTCGTGATCGCTGTGGGATTGCCGATCGGCGACGTACTTGCCGAGTGGCGGCGGTCGAGCGCGATCAACGCCGGAGCAGCGATTTTCGGCGCGCTCGTTATCTGCTCCCTGTCGATCGGCCTTACGATCTGGATACGGCGGCAGCGCGCCGCGCAAATCGAATTGATCAAGAGCGACGAGAGTTTCGCCGAATCTCAGCGATTAAGCGGGATTGGCCACTTCGAGCGCGACTTGCAGACGCGGGAGTACACGTGGTCGACGAACCTTTATGAAATCCACGGCGTGTCGCCGGACGATTTCACGCCCGGCGACAACAATCAATTTATCAAACTTGTTGTCGAAGAGGATCGCGAGCACGTCGATCGGGAAATGAGGTCGCTGATTTCCCGCCATTTGCCGGGCCAGATCGAGTGCCGGATACGGCGTCCCGACGGCGCGATCCGGTCCATGCGGTATGCATGGTACGTCATCCCCGACGAGTATGGGGTGGGGCAAAGAATGTTCGGCATTGCCCAAGATCTGACGACGCTGCGACGCGCTGAAGCGGCGCGCCGCGAGAACGAAGCCCGTCTGTCGGACATTATCGCGTGCTCCAGCGATTTCGTCTGGGAATCGAATTCCGACGGTCTCGTCACACTGTTCACGGGAACCGGCGTCGACCTGTTTCAATCGCCCGTCGGCCTCGAAGGCGAAGTGTTTTATGGGACGACGGACGAGGCGAGCGACATCGACCGGTTGCAAGTGGCGTTGCAATCGCGGCGGCAGTTTCGAAACCTGAGCGTCCCGGGCCGCGCCGCCAACG
>JAGREB010000064.1 GCA_020446775.1 Paracoccaceae bacterium | reverse complement strand
AGCGTTGATTGCGCGCGGAGTGCCTCCGGCTTTGATTTCCGCGGGCCGCACGTCCACCGCGAACGCCGAAGCCGGCGGCCGCGGCGATTTTCTGTTTTCGTTTCTGGTACTCGATGCCAACGATCCGCTGCCCATCGGCGTTCTCGATCAGGAGCGCGTTCCATGACGGGCACCGCTGAATTGCACCTTGCGCCGCGGCGCACTTTCGCGCCTCCCGGAACGCCGCCGTCGGCATGGTTGATCACCTTCGCCGATCTCGTCCTCTTGTTGCTGACGTTCTTCGTGCTGGTGTTCGTGATGTCGCGCCCCGTGCTCCCGCGCTATGTCCCGATGGCTCAATCCTATCTCGAAGTGTTCAACCCGATCGCGGTCGACGAACCGCGCGGCAAGCCGATGTCGTTCACCGTCGCGCAAGAGGCGACCGGGGACAACTTGGCGTATCTGCGGTCGGTTCTGGAAACGAGCTTTGCCACATTTCCAACGTTGCAAGACGTTCAGTTTCGTTCGACCGCGCGCTACCTTATTTTATCGCTGGAAAACCGGGCGTTTTTCGATGCCGGCCGGGCGACGTTGACGCCGGGTGCCGAACAGGTGATCTTCGATCTGGCCGGTGTGCTGGGCAACCTTGCCAACCCCGTAGCGGTGCTTGGCAGCGGCGACGGTAGCGCGCGCGATCAGGCGCATTGGGCGCTGGGACTTTCCCGGGCCGATGAAGTCGCCCAGGCCATGATCCGCGCGGGATATACCGGAACGCCTGTTGTGCTGACACGTGCCGAAGCTACAGGCGAATTGGAATTCGTCATCCTCGCCGAAGGGACGCGCAACTAGATGACGGCAGGATTCAACAATCATGGCGGAATGGCCCGAGGCATGATGGCGGCGATGGCTGCCATCCTGATCGGGTTGACGCCGTTTTCAGCGTCGGCCGACGGAATCCGGGCGGCTGCGCGCGACGATTACGGCCGCCTTGTCTTCGATTGGGATCAGCCGATCCGCTATGCCGCCGACGTCGTTGGCGGAAACCTTGTCGTTCAATTCGAACGCGCCGTGACCGGCGATATCGCCGCGGCCGCGGGCACGTTGGGCGCATATGTCATGCCCGGACGTCTCAGCGCGGATCGCCGCACGATTACGTTCCCGCTGCGCGCCAACGTCGCGATGCGCACCTTCACGGTCGGAAACGCTGTCGTTGTCGATCTGAGTGGAGCGCAGCCCGCTGCGCAACAACCAGCGGCCGCAACATCGGCTTCGCCCGCGCTGCTGCGTCCTGCACCGCAAACACCGGTGCAGGCGCCCGCGCGCCCTGCAACGCCGGCCGCCTCGGTCGGCGCGGTGGGAACGGTTCCGGTGCGCACCGGCGTGCACCCGGAATATTTCCGCATCGTATTCGATTGGCCGGTCAGCACGCCGTTCACCGTTGAACGCCTGGGCGACCGGACCGCGATCGCCTTCAACGGCACCGGAACGATTGACGTCGACGGATTGCGCCGCCGCTTGCCGGCCGCGAGCGCGAATGCCGGCGTGCGCCAGGAGAACGGACAAACCATCGTCACGATTCCCGTCGCGCCGAACATCGAAGTACGCAATTTCACCAACGGCAACAGCGTCGTCATCGATTTAATGACGTCCGATTCCGCGCCGGCGCAAACGGCGGCCACCGCCCAAGCGCCTGCACCGGCCCGTCCGGCACCGCCCCAGCGCGTCACCGAGAACGCGCCGCCGGCCGCGACGCAAACGGCCACGCCGCCGCCTCCGCCGCCACGCCCTTCACGATCGGCGGCAACGCGTGAATTGTCGGCAGCGGTCCAGGCGTTGACCGGACCGAACGCCGAACAAGTCGAGGTCGATGCCTCCGGACAACGAGTCACACGGGCCGCCGCCGGCGACAATCGTCCGGTCGATCCGCTGACTGGGCGCCCGGCCGAAGTCAGTCTAACGATCCCCTTCGAAGAGCCTGCGGCTGCGGCCGTCTTTCGCCGCTCCGACTATTTGTGGGTCGTGTTCGACCGTTACCAACAGGTCGACGTCGATAAATTGGCGAAGGAAGGCGCGCCCTATATTACGCTGGTCGAACAACTGCCTTACCGGACCAACACCATTATCCGAATGGTGACGCAGCCGGACATCAATCCCAGCATGCGCCGCGACGGTCTGGATTGGACGCTCGATTTCCGCTCGTTGCCGTTGCGTCCGACGCGCGCGCTCGAAGTGGTGCCGCAAATCGAACGCGCCGAGCCGAACCTCTATATTCCGGTGACCGAAGCCGGCCGCACGGTCGCGTTCGAAGATCCCGAAGTCGGTGACTATTTGCTGGTCATTCCGGTCATTCCGCTCGGCTACGGCATTTCGCCCGAGCGCACGTTCCCGGATGTGGAGTTGCCGGTTACTGCCCAAGGTGTCGTCGTCGCGCCGCGTTCGGACGGCGTGCGTGCGCTGGCCACACGCAGCGGGATCGACATCGACGTCGACGGCGGCATGGCGATCTCCAAAGTCGCCGCCGAGCAGCTCGGAGCGCAGGCAAAAGAAGCCGACCTGAATCGCATCCTCAATTTGTCGGATTGGCAAATCGGCCGCGAAGAAGATTACGTCCGCAACAAACAGGCGATGCAAAATGCGATTGCCGACGCGTCGGCGTCGGCCAAGCAGGAAGCCCGCTTGCGCATGGCGCGGTTCGAATTCATCAACGGCTACTATCCGGAAGTACTCGGTATCTTGCGGGTGGTGCAATCGACCGAGCCCGAGATCGAAAACACCGGTTCGTTCCGGGCGTTGCGCGGCGCCACCAATATGATGATGCGCCGTTACAAGGAAGCGGCCGAGGATTTCAGCCACTTCAGCCTCGCCAACGAGGAAGACGCCCGCTATTGGCTGGCGGCGGCGCAAGAGAAAATGGAAAACGACGGCGCGCACGCGCAGACCTTGATCCAGACTGGATCGGTGATCCGCGCCTATCCGCGTAGCGTCAAGATTCCGCTTGCGATCATCGGCGCCGAAGCGGCTATCGCGGCCGGCGACGATTTCGGCGCGCAAGGGTTCCTGGAACTGCTGCGGCGCGAACGGCCCAAACCCAACGAACAGGCGGCGATCGATTATCTCGACGGCCGCCTCAATGAAAAGATCGGCGAATTGCGTGTCGCGCTCGAGCAGTACAGCAAGGCGGAGAATGGTTCGAGCTTGCTTTACAACGTGCTGGGTCTGCGCGATCGCATGGAACTCGAGTACAAGCTGGGCACGGCCACCATCGACGAATTGATCGAGACCTACGAGAAGCTGCGCTACCGCTGGCGCGGCGATGAAATCGAGCTTGGCTTCTTGCTCAGGCTGGCCGATTTGCACCGCGAGAAAAACGACTATGGCCAGGCGCTTCGGGTTTTGAAGCTGGCCACGCAGTATTTCCGCGATTTCCCGGCCGCCGACCGTGCCGCCAAGCAGATGGCGGACATATTCGAGGAGCTTTACCTGAACGGCGGCGCCGACAAACTCGCGCCGGTGACCGCCGTCGCCTTGTTCGACGAATTCCGCGCCTTGCTGCCGCCGGGCGAGAAGGGCGACGAGATGATCCGCAAGTTGGCGGACCGGCTGGTGTCGATCGACTTGCTCGATCAGGCCGCGCTCTTGCTCGAGCGCCAAGTACAGTTCCGTGTCACCGGCATCGAAAAATCCCGTATCGGGTCGCGTCTCGCTTTGGTGTACCTCCTCAATCGTGAACCGGAAAAAGCGATCCAAACTTTGACCGACACCATGGTTCCGGACGCGCCTGCCGATCTTCAGGCGCAGCGCCGCCGGCTTGAAGCGCGCGCGTTGACCGATCTGGGCCGCACCGACGACGCCATTCTTCTGCTCGGCGCGGACACCACCGACGAGACCAAGCAGTTGCGGGCCGAGATCTACTGGCGCAGCCAGAATTGGTCGGATGCCGCCAAGGCAATCGCCGATATGGTGCCCGAGCCCGGCGCCGGCTCGCTGAGCGATGCCAACGCGCGTTTGCTGCTCGATTGGGTGACCGCGCTGACGCTTGCCAAGGAAGACCGCACCATCATGCGCGTGCGCCAGCGTTACCTGGCCTCGATGATGAACACGCCCTATCGCGACGCCTTCGATCTGATCACGGCCGAACGCGAAGACGGCATCGACCCCGCCGCCATCCGCCGCCAAATCGAACAGGCGCAGAACTTCAAGTCGTTCCTTGTCGAATACAAGGACATGATCGGCGACAAATCCCTCAGCGCGATCAATTAACGGCGCCTTCGCCCTGGCTTCTCGAGACTTTGAATCATATCATCGTCTCGTCAAAGGACGGGAGACGCGCGCGCGATGCTAAGGTGGTTTGCGACCGTGACGGCGCTGATGCTCTCGGTTCCCGCCGGGGCCGAGGACGCCGCGCTCAAGATCGGCATCAATACGTTTCCCCAGGCCCGCGGCAATTCCTTTGTCGGCGTATCGATGCCCGCGACGCTGCCGTGGGCGGCAATTTTCGACACATTGACCAAGCTCGACGATTCCGGCCGCGCCGATCTGGCGCTCGCGGTCGATTGGAAGAACGAGGATGAATTCACCTGGGTCTTCAAGCTCAGGGAAGGCGTGACGTTCCAGAACGGCGAGCCCTTCACGGCCGACGCGGTGGTCAACGCCATTAAATACCTCAACAGCCGCGACGGCCGCCTGCGCACGCTCGCCGGCGTCTTGCACATGGTGACCAAGGCCGAGGCGCGCGACGATTTCACGGTGGTCCTCACCACCAACGCGCCGACGCCGCTTTTGCCGCTGCATCTACGCCAGCTCAGGATTCCCGCGCCAAAGGCGTGGCAGGAATTGGGCCCGGACAAGTTCGCCGAACGTCCGATCGGCAGCGGGCCGTACGCGGTCGAAAAATGGGCCGACGCGGAAATCGATCTGGTGGCGTTTCCGGATGCCTGGCGCAAGGCCAAAGCCGGTGCGGTGACGATCCGCCAAATCCCCGACGTTGCAGCGCGCGTCGCCGCGCTCCAGTCCGGTGCAATCGATCTCGCCATGTTCTTGACGGTCGAGGACGAGCCCTCGGTGGCGCGGGCCGGCGGACAACTGGTGGCGCGCCGCGAACCGTCGCTGTGGTACACGACCTTCATTCCCACCCAAGATACGCCGCTGAAGGACCCGCGCGTGCGCGTGGCGATGAATTTAGCGGTCGACCGCCAACGCATCGTCGACACGCTGATGGCCGGCGCGACCCAGCCGGCGACGCAATTCGCGCTGCCATCCTCGTTCGGGTACGACCCCGAGCTGACCGGATTTCCCTACGATCCGGAGCGCGCCAAATTCCTGCTCGCCGATGCGGGCTACTACAAGGGGTTCAGCCTGGTCATCACGCTGATGCAGGGCACCGGCAGCGACGACGTCTACCAACTGATTGCCGCCGATCTCGCCGCCGTGGGTATCCGGGCTGAGCTGCGGTCCGTGCCATTGACGCAATACGTTAAATACATGCGCGACGGCACTTGGCCGGGCCCGGCCTATCAGAACGGCCAATCGTTGATCGACCCGATCGAGACGGTCAATCGGACGTGGTGCGGGCGCAGGGGCTCGTGGCATTGCCCGCGCCGGATCAAGGACCTGACCGACGAGGCGCGGGGAATGTTCGACATCGGCCGCCGAGCCGAACTGGCGCGCGAGATGTACGCCTTCCAGCTGCTCGACCCGCCGGGCCTCTTGTTGTGGCAGGGTGTCGCGTTCGATGGCGTTGGCCCGCGCGTCACCGGCTACCGCGTGGTCGAGGATGTCATTCAGTTCGATGAACTCGGCTTGAAGTAATCAAGCCCGGTAAGCGCTCGCATCGCGTCCGCCTTAAAAACCCGTTAACGTTCCCCGCCGATACTGGGCCGTTGTCCGCGATCCATTTCCGTCAACGCCGCAAAGACACGTCAGCACCATGTCCGCCCTGCCTAAATCCCGCATGTGCGTGGTCACCACCAACTTCAACTATGGTGACTATCTCGAGGACTGCCTGCGCTCGGTGATCTACAGCCGGGGGTTCGACCGCGTCGACTATATTGTCATGGACGGCGGCTCCACCGACGGTTCGCTCGACATCGTCGAGAAGTACGCCTCTCATCTGACTCACTGGCAGAGCGAAAAAGACGAGGGCATGTACCACGCCATACAGGCGGGGTTCGCCAAATCCGATGCGCCGGTGATGGGTTGGCTCAATTCCGACGATCAACTGGCGCCCTGGGCGATCCAGACCGCGCTCGACATCTTCGACCAACTGCCTGAGGTGCGCTGGATCACCTCGCGCTTCCCGATGCAGGCGCGTAAGGACGGCGTGGTGATCAAGGCCGACATGCTGCCCGGTGTCGACAATTGGGGCTTTTTCAACGGCGAGCACGTGCGTATCCCCGATCTGCCGTGCAACGGTTGGATCGTGCAGGACTGCACCTTTTGGCGGCGCGACCTGTGGGACGAAGCGGGCGGTAAATTCGATCACACGCTCAAGCTGGCCTGCGATTTCGAATTGTGGTCGCGCTTCATGATGAAGACGGACCTTTACGTCGTTCCCACGCCGCTGGGGATTTATCGCGTCCAGGGACAGAACAAGGCGATGGTCAGCCGCGATGCCTATCGCGACGAATGCGTGAGCGTGTTGCAGCGCTATTCGCCGATTTTCCCGGCCGACCTCAACAAGCTGAATGAACGCGTCGTCGGCAAGCGGCTGAAAGCAGTGGGGCTGGGCGGCCTGATGGACCCCGCAAAAAGCCCAGGCCTCAAGACCATCGTCTACTCTCACGACGACGGCTGCTATGTCGCCGTCGAACAGAACTGACGGCCATGAGCGCGGCGATCACCGACATACGTTTGAAACCCGTCGCCGCGGCGCTGACGGGTGGGCGCGTGAAAGTGCTGTCGGTCGACATCTTCGACACGCTGTTGTGGCGGCGCGTGCCCGAACCGAAAGATATCTTTCCGCTGTTGGCCGGACATCTGCGCACCGAGGGCGTCTTGGCGCCGCACGTTTCGCGCGTCGAATTCGCCTTCTTGCGTGAGACGGCCGAGCAGGCGGCCCGTGCCCGCCGCCAAGCCGCCACCGGTTCGCGTGAAATCACCCTGGCCGACATCTACGCCGAAATTCCCGATTTTGTTTTTTCCGTCCGCGAATCCGTGGCGGCGCGGGCGCAACGGGAAGAGGCGTTCGAACGCGCGTCGATGTGTCTCGATAGCGAACTCGCCGCATTGATGACGCTCGCTGCCGAGAGCGGCGTAGGCGTCATCCTCGTATCGGACACTTATTTTTCCGCCGCCGCGTTGCGGGCGATGCTGGAAAGCGCCGGGTTCACCGCCTGGGATGCAGTCTCGAAACTTTACGTGTCGAATGAGGCCGGACGGCCGAAATGGCGCGACTTGTTCGATACCGTTTTGACCGACCAAGCCGTCAAGCCCGAGGATATGATTCACATCGGCGACAATGTCGATGCCGATGTCACGCCGTGCCGGATGCGTGGTATTCCGTTTCTCCACTACGACAAATGGGCGTTCGCGCCGCGTGCCAAGGGGCACGAATGGCCACAAGAACGCGAACCGCGCGCCACGGCCCTTGAGTCCGGCGGCGACCATGGCTTGACCGGTCTGCGCTCGCGCATCGCCCACCGGCCTCCGGCAAACCTCGACCCGTCCTTGCATCCCTATTGGTCCTACGGCGCGGCGGTTCTTGCGCCGGTATTTGCCGCCTTTGCGCGCTGGATCGTTTTGGTGTGCCGGGATGAATCGATCGGTTGTCTCTATGGCATCATGCGCGAGGGCCGGTTTATCAATCGCGTCGTGGCGGCGACGGCGCGGCACCTCGACGTCAAGATCGAACTGAAAGAATTATGGCTGTCGCGGCGGGCGGTGCTCGCCGCTGGATTGTTCGAGGACGATCTCGCGCCGCTCGACGACATCATTCTGACGAGTACCGGGCGCACCACCGATGAAGTATGCGCCGATATCGGGCTCGGCCAAGGCGACCTCGCCGGGATCTTGCCTGCGGGTTTCAGCCTGCCTTTGGACGCCGATATGTCGGTGTTGCGTACGGCCATCCGAATCTTAGCCGATGCGATTGTCTCGACCCCGCATGCGCGCAAGAAAGTGCTTGAAGAATCCGCGCGCAGACGAACGAACCTGATCATCGCCGTACAACGTGCCATCGGTGCGGCCAACGGCGCGCGCGCCGTGCTGACCGATCTCGGCTACGCGGGCACCATCCAGGCCGTTCTTGGACGCATTCTCGCGCGCGAGCAAAAGCAAGTCCGGTTGACCGGTCTTTACATGTCCCTGACGAAAAGCGCTGCTTTCAACCTGTTGGCCGGCGCCGACCTGAGGGCGTATCTGAACCATGACGGCTTCGACGGCATGACGCCTGCAGTCATCGCCCGCACCCCCGACTTGATCGAACAAGCGTGCATGTGCCGGGAAGGCAGCCTGTCGCACTTCGATGCATCCGGCCAGCCGGTCCTGCTGCCAAGTTTGCGCAACGAATCTCAGTTAGTGCAGATGGAAGCGTTGCAGGACGGCATTGTGGCCGGCGTCGAATCCATTAACCAACTCTGGGGTTCGCTGGACGCACATCCCGGAGACGACCCGGCGATTAGACGCCACGCCACGGCGATCTTGACCGCGGCCATTCTATATCCAAGCCAGCGCGAGATCGCTTCGATCGGCCAGTGGCAGCACGAAGCCAACGCCAATCTTGCCGATGTCAGAAAGCTGGCCGAGTTCGCGCCGACACCGGACGAACTGTCGCTCATTGCCGAGCGCGGTTGGCCGGCCTTGCAGGATATCGGCCGCTTGAGCGTTTATTGGCCCGCGGCTGCGTTTTCCGCCGCCGATCCTTTTCTCGGCGATGTTTTCGCGGCGGGGGCGCGGGACTCTTATCGCGCGAAGCATCTCACGTCGGGCGCGGCGCTCGGCGCGGTGATGATGACACCCGATACGGGAAACGGCTTCGATCCGTCACGCCGCGGCAGCCTTCCGCTCGAAACCAATCC
This sequence comes from Paracoccaceae bacterium, assembly GCA_020446775.1. Classification (GTDB taxonomy): domain Bacteria; phylum Pseudomonadota; class Alphaproteobacteria; order Rhodospirillales; family Rhodospirillaceae; genus VGEM01. The sequence continues at coordinate 2,824 of JAGREB010000064.1, read as the reverse complement.
CTTCGGCCGGGGCACCATGGCCGCCGCAGTGAAACCCTTCGGTGCAGAGACGTATAGGCGGATCGCGCTATCGTGGCCCAAGGTCAGGGCGATCATCAGTCTCGATCGGGTCGAAGCGACCTATGTCGGGGAAACCGATCGTGTTGTTACGGTGCTCAAAGCGGACGATATCGCATGGCGTGCGGCCCGTGACGTAGCGCCCGGCGTTGTCGAGACTGCGGCCGACGGCAGCGTGGCGGAGTTCACGCTCAATCCGCCGTCATGGCTCCATGCCGTCGAGATCGACATTCATTTCAAATACCTGCGCCTCGATGGCTTGTTCGGCCAAGGCTGATGCCCGTGCGGCGCCACGCCGCCGACACTTACAAAAATAGTGCGCCGTTGTTGGCCATCCGCCATACTGCCCACAATTCTAAATTGTGGGCAGGGGCTAATGAAATTGACAGCCAAGCGGTCTCCGGGGGGGCGGATTGCTGCGGCCTTGGCGCTGCTGGCGGGGCTCTCCGCTTTTCATCACGACGCCGTAGCACAAACCGAAGATGAATCCGGCCTTAAGGCGGAAGTCATCGTGTCGAACTACCGCCCGGCACCGATCACGATGCGGGTCGACTACATGTTCCAAAGCTATGGATGGAATCTGGTCGATCAGACGATCAAAACCGACAGCGATTTGACCTATCGCTTTCCCAGTAATCTGCCGGGGTGCGAGTACTTGAAAGATTGGGGCATCGATCGCGGTAAATTGACGATTTCGGACGCAGGCGGTGAGATTTGCGCGGCCGAATTCAGCCTATGTACGCGGCGTGTGGAAACCGTATTCGTGCGCCCAAATGGTTGCACGTCGCAGGTGCGCAACTAGGTCCTAGCCGGGTTCAGCCGAAGCTCTGGACCAAGCTGCCCACCAGCACGTACCAGCCGTCGATCAACACGAAGAATATGAGTTTGAACGGCAGCGCCAGCATCATCGGCGGCAGCATCATCATGCCCATCGACATCAGGACCGATGCGATCACCATGTCGATGATGATGAACGGAACGTAGATCAAGAAACCGATCTCGAACGCGCGGCGCAATTCGGAAATCATGAACGCCGGGACCAAGGCTTGCAACGGCGTGTCCTCCGGATTGATCGCGTCGTCCGCACGCGACATGTTCATGAACAGGTCGAGGTCTTTCGGCCGTACGTGCATCATCATGAAGTCATGGAACGGCATCATCGACCGGTCGAACGCCTCCTCGACCTGGATTTGGCCGTCGATCATCGGTTTCATGCCGGTGTCCCAGGCATTTTGAAACGTCGGCGCCATGATGAAGGCGGTCATGAAGATCGCAAGTGATGTCACCACGATATTTGGCGGTGCGGTGTTCGTGCCGAGCGCGCGCCGCAAGATCGATAAAACGATCACGATGCGCGTGAACGACGTCACCATCAACGCGATGGCCGGCGCGAGGCTGAGAATGGTCATCAGCACGAGCAGCTGAACGATGCGCGTGGTCGTGCTGCTTTCGTCGCCGCCCATGTCGAACGTGACGGATTGCGCCGCCGCCGGCGCGGGTAACAATGCCAGAATCCCGATGGCGATTGCCCCGGCGAGGGCGGTGGCGGCCAGAGGTGCCGTCGAAATTCTCGACCCGGCTGCGGAAATCCGGTCGATCAGAGGGCGAAGCGGGTTTGCGATGCGCATGGTCTGGCCATCAGATTAGGTGTTGGGGGCGGTCGATTTGCCGATGAGAGACGCGAAAGCCCTGTTGGCGGCTGCGGGGGCGGGCGTAGTTTGCAATCCGCCGTTTTCGTCGCGCGGCGGCACGATCCCGCTCTCGATCACGGCGCTGGTGTTGGGGCCAACCACGATGAGATGTTCGATATCGTCGCGGCGGACCAGGAACACGCGGTGCCGGCCGTCGAGCTGAGCGGATTCAATCGTCCGCAAACGCCGGCGCGCCATCAATCCGCCACCGGCCGCGCCAAAGCCGAACCGCTTCATCGCCCAGCTGAACGCAAAAATCAGACCCAGAACCAGAACCAGGGCCAGGACGAAGCGGATGTAATCTGTGATTTCCATCGATGGACGTCAGGTCACGGAAAATGTTTGGCGGCGGAGCCGTAGGCGAGGGCTGCATCGCCCGAATTGACCAGATCGGCCAGCGACGGCAGGCCGCCATACCGGCTGGTCAGGTCGTCGCCGAGCTGGTCGAGTTCGTTGGCCAGCGCGGACAAAGCCGGCTTGAGGTTCATGGCTGTCGGGCGCGGTAAACGGTCGACTTCTTCGCATAGCGCGCTCAAACGCGTATCGAGCGCGCTGAGGTCGACGGGCCGGTTTTCGGCCGTCAGCTGACGTGCCATGCACAAAACGGCGTGAACTTTTTCGATCTCGTCGAGTGCGTGCTCGACCGAATCTTGGTTGGCTTCATGCATGTCCGGTCTCCGTTGTCTGTCGTTCCGCGGCTGCGTTGGCGCGGTACACGTAAGCGAGGACTTCGGTGACCGCGACCATCGCTTCCGTTGGAATTTCGCTGTCGACGTCGACGGCCGCCAGCATTTGGGCAAGATCGGCGTCCTCGCGAACTTTTACCCCGTTGGCGAAGGCAATCGCGAGAATCTGTTCGGCGAGAAAACCGCGCCCGCTCGCCGTTACGGTAGGGACCGTTGCGCCCGGCTGATCTTCAAGCGCGACCGCGATTGTTTCCGGCACGCCGTCTTCGGGCCTTGGGATGGGCTTGTCGGCCATATTATTCGCGCCAGTTCCTGATCGTTGCCACGGTGGTTGGCAGGGTGGTTGACCTGTGGCCGGCCGGGGGTCCGGAATGGCCGCGCTCGAGTCCC
>JAGREB010000551.1 GCA_020446775.1 Paracoccaceae bacterium | reverse complement strand
AGAACGGACATCGCAAACCCAAAAAATACGAACCAACCGATGTCAACGTACGTCACGTGCGGCCGAAACCTCAACACACCTAGATCACAATTGCGGCGGTTGTGGGCATATATTGGAATTCCAGCGGACATTGCGTTCGCGATGGCGCTTGCACGGCTGCACGTTCAATTTGCCGCGCGAGATCGCGGCCGGCACGCTTTGCGATTCACTGGGTGCTGCTGAAAGCTCATCCGTGCGCGCCTTGGCCAACTTGACGTAGTCCTATCCCGTAAGATTCACGGAATACGCTCGAAAATTCTGATAGGTTCAAAATGCGCTCGGCTCTTCCTCGCAATGCAGGAGGATTCACCGAAACTGGGTGCGGGTAAAAACTATTCTCCCACCCTCAGGTTGACGTGAACTTTGTGTTTATCACACAGGGGTTTGGTCGTTCAGAGTCACTACATTTGGTTGCACAAAAAGACGTTTTGACACTTGCTGATGGTGCCTCTCTCTGGCACAACCTTTACATGAGAATAGCGTAACGACCCGAGTCATTAGGTTGTAATACGCAAATCACTTGGTGTGTTTGAGTTTGGGTCGCCGTTGGTTGGGGGATTATTAGTGCGATTGATTCCCATCACCGGGATCATTTTCGCTGCCGTAATTGCGGCGGCCGTGCCGGCGCGCGCGGCCCCGGTTCTTGTCGATTTCACGAACAATCAGACGTGGAACGGCGCATCGGACGGTGCGTTGTCGTTTTCGACCGTGATCAGCGGAATTACAGTCACCGTCAGCGCCTACCGCAACGGCCAACCGCACCCGATGACGTTTAACACGTCGTCTTCGGAACGTTCCGGCTGCCTGGACGGACATTCTGGAAATCCGGCGCACGATCTGACGTGTCATGGCGACGGGATCGGGATCAAAGGAACTGCTGGAAACAGCGGGGCCGCCGACGACGAGATTACCGAGGGCGGTTCCGAGCGGCTGCTGGTTGAGTTCAGCACGCCGGTGAATCTTACCAACGTCGAACTCCTCGACCTTTTCAACAACAACACCGAAATGGAAGTTGCGCTGATCAAACTCGATTCAGGCAACTACCAGTCGTTCATGTCGAACGACAATTTGGGCGGGTACTACTCGACCCACCTCGGCAGCCCGGCGGTGTCGAGAATTTGGTTCAAAGCCAACAACGACGCGTTCAGCGATTACGCTGTGGCTCGTTTGTCGATCTACATGAACGACGTGCCCGAACCGGGCACTGCGGCGCTTTTCATATTCGGCTTGGCCGGACTGAAGACAATGCGGCGCCGGCTGAGGAAATCTTCCACAGATCAAGCGTCCTAACCGACGGTTATTTTGCGGCCGCCGATACGACGGACCGGCCCTGGCGAACGCCGAGACTTGTGGCCGAAAACCCCACGTCTTCGACTTTCGAACGTCGATGAACTTCCAGACTTTAGAATCAGAAAATGTCGGGGATCGAGAGGTGCCGGTCGATCACGATCGCAAGGAACACGCCCGCGAGATACTGCATTGAGAACAGGAAATTGCGCTTGGCGTTCTCGCGCGAGGGATCGCGGACAAGCAGCACGTTGAGTTGAAGAAAGCGCAATCCAAAAACCAGCGACAACACGCCGTAGACCGTACCGAGTTCGCCGAATATCCAGGGCAAGGCCGCGGAGACGACCAAAGCGATCGTGTTGCCCAGAATCCATTTGGCACACGCCGCGTCGCCCTTGACCACCGGCAACATTGGGATACCGACCGTCGCGTAGTCATCTTTAATCAGAATCGCCAGCGCCCAGAAATGCGATGGAGTCCACAAGAACAACGTCACCGCCATCAGCCACGGCAGCAACCATTGGCTGGGGTCGACCGCCGCGGCACCCGCCAATACGGCGAAACTACCGGCCGCGCCGCCGATGATGATGTTGGTCCAATGCCGCCGCTTCAGCCATATCGTATATACAACCGCATAAACAAACGCCCCCAGCGCGAGATGCGTGGCGACCAGCCAGTTGAAGGCCAAGACGGCGCTGGCGAGCCCCGCCGCGATCAAGATTCCGGCGAACCACAGGACGTGCGACGGAGCGCCGAGCGTTC
>JAGREB010000063.1 GCA_020446775.1 Paracoccaceae bacterium | reverse complement strand
AAGACGACGTGGTCATCCAGCTCACCGACGGCCAGGCGTTCATCAAGCGCCTCAAACGCCGCACCGAGCGCGTGATTGTCTGCCAGCAGTGGAACCCGGCCGAGCGCATCGAGTATCCGACGGCGAAGGTCAAATCCATGCACCTCGTCGTCGGCAGCCTGCGCGTCCAGACCTGAGCCGCTACCGTATCTGGTAGGCCCCTGCCCCAGACTCCCAAGCGCCCGAGTCGGCGGAGAATTCCCGATCAGAGGCTCCTTGCTAGCTCTTGTGCGTACGGATTTTTCCCGATATCATTCCTGGCACCAAGAGTCCGTAAGTGCCGGAGCAACCTTCATGGACAACCCCTACATCGGCGCCAGCCGTCACTTCCTTGACCGCGAACTCGCGACTCTGCGCGCGCTGGAACAGGCTCACGCGACCTACGCAGCGTCGGTGGCGGTGGCACGGGAAGCCGCCGCCTACCGCTGGACCCAGCGCGAACTCGACGACCTGATCGGCGCGCTGGGCGACCTGCGCTCGGATCACATCGCGCCGGTGATCATGCGCATCGAAGACAGCCTTGATGAACTCGACCTGCCCGGCGAACGCCACGCCGCCAACGCGGCTGGCCCGAAGGTAATTTGACACAATGCCGAAACGTTCGAACGAACTCAAATCGTATTGTCGCGAGATTTGAAGCGTGAAATCATTGAGAGTAAGTGTCGGCGTGAATGATTCTATGTACAGAACATGAAGAAGGTTATGTTCGCTCTCATAGCCGTGCTAGTGCTTTGTGGGTGCGCCCAAACTACGAATCAATCCGATTCCGGTCAGGACGTCCTGCAAACTGACCGTATTGCCCGCAATCTCAGTGCTGCTCGGCCGTCATACGAGCCAGATCCGCAGCTTCTCCAATCCGCGCGCGATGGCGACGAATTTGCTCAAATCCAAGTAGCTAGTCATTATTACAATGCTAACCCGCGCAAAGCTCCGTACGGGCTCTATGACCCGGATCACCCATCATGGCGCGAAGCCGAACGATGGTTTGAAATAATCGCACGGTCGGGCGATGCTGTTCCACCATATCTCGCGAGACTCCATCTTGCATGTATGTCCTACACGCGAAAAGCCGCGTCCGTTGACGCGGCGACGGTGTTGGCGTTGCAAAATGCAGCGGATACCGGGTGGTCACTGGCGTTTATAGGCCTGTCTAAGATGTACCGGTTCGGCCATGGCGTCGAAAAAAATCCTGCGAAAGCAGACGAACTCGTCAGGAAAGCCGTCGAACTCTATAACATCTATCCCGGAAATGGTCCGCTTATGGAGTGCGATGAAGACGACACTGAATGTTCGATGTTTGTCCGCGACTACTCCATTTCAAAAGTCGTCAACTCGATGCAGCTGAACGAGTGCGGCCCCGAAGACTCGGGAACGGCGTATCGCTTGAATTTATCTATCTTGGACAAGGAGCGTTAAGCGTCCCGATCGCCGCACACTATTTTGTTTCTCGCCAACACCTGTCGAGCGCTTTCGAAATCAGAGAATATCTTTTTGCTCTCTTCATCAATTTCCATAAGCCGTGCCTTCAGATTCTCGATATCCGGATCTCCGCTCCTAATTCGACTTTGAAGCAAAAGTTTTTCCGTTGCTAAATTTGATCGCTTGAGGTGATAGCTGTCGAGCGTTTCCTGCGCCCTTTCGTTTTCGACCGTATTGCAGAATTGCGGTGGGGCCGTGTAGGTCGATGGATCTTGGTTATACCTCGGATCGATCACCGGAGGCGGCGGCATATCGAGCTCCGGCAGGAGCGGGCGATTCAGGAATGCGGGCAGTTTAATAGGTGCAAACGCGCCGATCAGGAATTCTTGCTGACTCGTTGCCGGATTTAGCGTTCCGGCACCGATATTTTGAATTCTATGCAATTTTGCTTCTATCGCGGCGAATAATTCGGGATGCCTATTGGCATCGACGTACTTCAGTTCGCGCCGTGCGTCGGCAATGAACTCGGCGCGGACCTTCGGGTCTTTGACGGTGCGCGCCTTGCGGATAAGTTTGAGCGCGTTGTAGGCGTCGTCTCCGGCTGCCGCCGCGAGATCGGGATCGATACCGACCGCTTGCGCGGCCATCGCCGTGAGTCCCTGACGGAAGGTGAGCCCGCTTTTGCGTGACGTACGCGCGTTTGACGCTGACGATTTTTGTGACATGAAAACCTCCAAAGCTGGTTGAACCCGCGTTCGGGATGAACCACCGTTGATTGGTTTGATGTGGAAAAGAAAAAACCCGCCGGGACGGTCAGGTCACGGCGGGCGCACGGGTACTGGCGGTCTTATGCCGCGATGATCGCGGCTAAGCAACGTTCAGGGCGGGTTTATGCACATATTTTTTCTTTGGCCGGTCCGCAAATCGCCTACCAACCCATCTCATAGAACCGGTACGCCCGTTCGATCGCGCGGCCGATTTGCTGATCGTAACCGCGCACGTCCTTGAATTCGGGCAGGACGATCTTGGCGGTCATCTGTTCGACGTTGAGGCCGTTGTCGAACTCGGTCTTCACTGCCGCCATCAATTGTTCGATGAAATGGCGGCGCTGGGTGACGGCGTCGCGCTTGCCGAATGGTACGCCGTGGCCGCCGACAATGCGCTGCCAGTCTGGCCGTGCTTCGAGTTCGCGCAGGGTGTGCAGCCATTCGGCCGGATCGTAGTCCGGCATCATGCCGAGCCCCAGCGAGTAGGGCGTGACCAGATCGTTGACATAAAGCACGTCGGTACCGTCGAGCTGCATCACCAGCATGCAGTCGCCGTGATTGGGGCCGAAGTACATTAGTTTCAGCGCACGCCCGCCAAGCTCGATGGTTTCTCCACCCGCAACGGTGCGGTCGGGCCGCACGATCGCCGGGTTGGGGTGACGGTCGAAATGCGCCAGGCACTTTTCGTGCGAAATGAACGTCGCGCCTTCGTCCTTGAAGATCTGCCCGCCGCTGACGTGGTCCCAGTGCTGATGTGAATAGATTACGTATTTCACGGGCGCGGGGGTGATCTTGGAAATCGCCGCGCGCATGGCAGCGGCGAAATCGGCGCTGACCGGGTCGGTCGCGATAACGCCGTCGCCGGTGACCACAAAGATGCTGCGTCGCCCGAAATTCCCGAAGGTGTACAGCCCCGGCGCCAACTCGGTCGTCACAGGCTCCGCAAACCCTGCCGGGATCGGCGCGGCTTGCGCCTTTACCGGAGATGTTCCCGCGCACGCCAGCGAAACCGCAAAGCACGCCACGGCGGCAAGTTTGAAGATATGAATTCCGAGATGCTTAACCGTCATTGTTCACCCGCCCTAGTGACCGTGGAAGCCCGACATGCAAAGATCGCGAAGTGTAAGCGGAGCGATGCGCCGCGTCATTAAATTCGGCAGGGAGATTTTGTGCAAATGGTTACAACGATGCGATTGGCGACGGTCGGCGTCAGCAATTTGAACAAGGCGCTGCGCCTGTTTCGCGGCATCATGAAGTTGAAAGTCGAACGATCGGGCCCGGTCCCCGCCAGCTTGAAGAAGGCGTGGAAACTGAAACCCGGCACGCGGGCGCGCATGGCCGAATTGTCGTGCAAAGGGTATCCAATCGGACGCCTGCGTTTGGTCGAATACCGGCCGATCCCCAAGCAAAAAGTCCGCGTCGACTTCGGACCCGGCGCGCGCGACAGCGGCACCGACGTCGGCCCCAAAGCGATCGATTTCTACGTCGCCGACCCGATCTTGCCGTCGGTCGGTAAAATCAAGAAGGCAGGTTACAGATTCCGTTCGCCGCCGGTCCTTCACCAGATCGGCAACACGATCAGCGAGGAATGCCTGTTCTCGGGCCCGGACGGCGTCCCGGTTCTGATCATGGTTGGGCACCGCCATTTCGCAACTTCGATGCGGAAAGGAGCGCCGCACGGCCCGTTCAGCGAAATCCCGACCATCTCGATCTGCGCCGGCGATCTGAAAAAAACCCGTGCATTCTACGGCAAGGTTCTGGGATTGGTCGCCGTGACCGATGCGGAAACACCGGCGAAGTACCGTCTGCTGGTGAACGATTTGACCGGCACACCGAAAGGCACGCGGATCCACTTCCTGATGTACAGCCGTCCACCCGAAGCGAGCGGCAAAATCCTGCTGGTGCATTTCTTCGACCGCACCGGCAAGCGGCTCAAGGGACGGATGAAGCCGGGTAATCTCGGATTCACATTGCTGACGCACGATACAAAAGACATCGTTGCGCTTCATCGCAAGCTTAAGGCGGCGCGCGCCAAAGTCATCACGCCGCCGACGCTGATCACCGACGACGGCAAGCCCTACATGACCATGCTGGCACAGGGCCCGAACGAAGAGATGTTCGAGTTCACACAAGCCGTCAAAGCGCCGGCCGCCAAACCAAAAGCGAAGAAGAAGGCCAAGAAGAAGGCCAGCCGGAAGAAATAGAATTTTTTAATTCGGCGGCGGGCGGCGGCCACGCGGTCCGCCGCCACCTTCACCATCGGGACCTGGCGGGGGCTCTTCCATGCGCGGCGGAATCCACGCTTTACGCGTCCAACTTCTCGCGCGCGCTTCGCCAGCGGTGATTTGTTCGGGCATTAACGTATCGGCGATACGTTTCAAACTATCCGCCGGCAGGGGTTCGAAACCGATGCGGGCTTTTTGCGTATTGGATACGTACAGCGCGAGCCAATACGCCGCTTCCTCGGGTTTGCGCATGTCGTCCGGGCCAAGGGCATAAATCTCCGCGAGACGCCCTTGCGCTTCCGCCCATCCGGCATCGGCGGCGCGAATCAGCCACGTCAAACCATCCGCGAACGACGTTGACGCCGACGTCGCCGCGGTGCGCGTGAGGCAATCCCCGAGTGCGAACTGCGCGCCTTCGTAGCCGGGACCGAGATTTGCAACCGGCTTCAGGATTTCGGCCGCGAGGTCGCATTTGCCGTCGCGCCGCGCATTGAGGCCGTTGACGTAGGCATCGTTGGCGCTGGGCCCCGGCCGCACCGGTGCGCCTCCGGGCGGACCCAGGTCCCGCGAGATTTGACCCGCTTCACGCGAGTCTGGACCGCGCCGCCCGCCGCCACCGCAAGACACGAGTGATGACGCCATGACGGTTGCCGCCGCAAGAATGGCGAGAGATCTAATGCCCGGCGATAGAGTGAAACGGGAAAACACACACACCTCTTGGTTGATGGCATATATACAAGGTCAGGATTGTCGCCGCCAACTGTGGCAATCCTGTGCCAACCGTAGCGGTGGCCTGCTAGGCTCGGCCGCAACGCTTATTCAAGGATTTTCATATGTTGATGTACCGCGCCACCGCCATGCAGATCAAATGCGTGCCGGTCAACACCTGCCCCGACAAAGACGCGGCCCGCGCGCTGATGGCCAAGTGTTTGGACAAACTGGAATTCACGGTTCCGGGGATCAAACACTCGACCGGGCCGAGTGTGAAGCTCGTGGTGTTGCCGGAATATTTTATGACCGGTTTTCCGATGGGCATGGCGATCGACAAATGGGCCGATTGGGCGGCCGTCGACGTCGACGGACCGGAATATACACGGCTCGCAAAAATCGCCCAAACCGCCGGCGTGTTTCTTTGCGGTAATGCCTACGTCCGCGACAAGAATTTTCCAGGAATATTTTTTCAAGGATGCTTCATTTTTTTTTTTTTTTTTGAACTGGTTCTGCATTATCAACTTTTGACTTCTATGTTTTCGCCGACGCTGCACGATTATCTCGACAAATACCTCTATCTATAC
>JAGREB010000062.1 GCA_020446775.1 Paracoccaceae bacterium | reverse complement strand
TGCCGCGCTGCCTGATCCTCTGCCCAACGCGCGAACTTGCTGCGCAGGTCGCAGAGAACTTCGAGAAGTATGGCAAATACCTGAAGCTCTCCATGGCGCTGCTGATCGGCGGCGAGTCGATGGGCGATCAGGAAAAGACGCTCGAACGCGGCGTCGACGTATTGATCGCCACGCCCGGCCGCTTGATGGACCACTTCGGACGCGGCCGCATCCTGCTCAACGACGTAAAAATCCTGGTCATCGACGAAGCGGACCGGATGCTGGATATGGGTTTCATCCCAGACGTCGAGAAGATCGTCTCGTTGCTGCCGAAGATCCGCCAAACGTTGTTCTTCTCGGCGACCATGAACGGCGAAATTCGCCGCCTCGCCGACAAGTTCCTGATGAATCCGAAGGAAATCCAAGCCGCGCCACCGGCCACGGCAGCAGCAACCGTCGTGCAAGGATTGGTGACGGTGCGCCCAAGCGATAAACGCGAGTGCGTGCGCCGCCTGATCCGCGCCGAGCATTTGGAAAACGCCTTCATCTTCTGCAACCGCAAAAAAGACGTCGATATCCTTTATCAATCGCTGACCAAGCACGGCTTCAACGCGGTCATGCTGCACGGCGACATGCCGCAACCCAAACGCATGGAGATGCTGGCCAAGTTCAAGGCCGGCACCGCCGATCTGCTGGTATGCTCGGATGTTGCCGCGCGCGGCCTCGATATCACCGGCGTGTCGCACGTCATCAATTTCGACGTTCCGTTCAATCCCGAAGACTATGTTCACCGCATCGGCCGGACCGGCCGCGCCGGCAAACAGGGACACGCAGTTACCATCGCGACACCGGCGGACGGTAAACTCGTTCAGGCCATCGAGACCTTGATGAAGACGAAGATCCCGCCGTTGGCGGAACCCGCCGTCGCGGATATCGCGCTCGGCGCCGGCGAAGCGATCATCGAGGAAGACGACGGGCCGCGCCGGGGACGCCGCGGCGACCGTGGACGCCGTGGCAAGGATCGCGACCGGCGGCCGCGCGACACGCGCATGGAAGAGAATACGCCTGCACCCGCGGCTACGGCAGAGCCGCCGCATGCCGCGGAGCCACCGCAAAACAGTGATCTTGAATCTTCTCCGCAACCGCAAAAAACTAACGAGCGGCCGCAGAAGTCGAACGAGCGCCCGCGTCGAGAAAAAACCGAAAGCCAGAGCCGGGACACCGTCGGGTTCGGCGATTCAGTTCCGGCGTTCCTGCTAACGGTCCCGCCCCGACCGCGCGCGCCGGCGGCCGAAGACGACTCATCTTCGAACGAAGACGCCGCCTAATCGCGCTTTACCCGGTTTCGCTTTAATTGACTGGCCCGGCAGGCTCGTCATCCTGCTCACCGAGCGTTGCCGGATCGACATTGGCCGGGCCCGCTTGGTGGTGAACCATCGCCCAGACGTGTCCCACGCGGATGAACACGTTGGTTGCAGCCAGATATTGCCCGTCTCCGAAATCCTCCACACACGTCACGATTGCCGCTTCACCCAAAATTTCGACGTTCTCGGCACGGCATTTGATCTTCGGCGCGTTGCGATTCGAGAGGATGCCGCGCCAACTCTCGATGACCGCGTCGGAACCGTACAGCGTGGCCCAGCCGGGATGTGTACAACTGATCGGGCGGCCTTTCGCCCATACCTCAGCCATGGCTTCGAAATCGCGTTGGTAAAACGCGGCATAGAAAGCGGTGTTGGCGAATAATACGGCGTCGCGGTCGGACATTTACCGTCACTCATTCGATGCGCGGTGCAAGTTGCAATGCGATCAAAAATCTATGGTCGAGCCCGCATCGGCCATCTAACCTACGCCTAATCAACGCGTTCTCAAAGGTTCCCGCCTCACATGTCCCGTCCATCCGGTCCCCACGCCGCCCCCGCGTCCGGCGGCACCGCCAAACAGGCAGTCGTCTTTCTGCATGGGTACGGTGCGAGCGGCGACGACCTGATCGGTCTCGCGCCGTATTTCGCGCGCGCCCTGCCCGACGCGGCGTTCTATTCCCCGCATGCGCCGGAGCCGTGGGAAGGCGGCTTCTTCGGCGGCCGGCAATGGTTCAGTTTGGCCGGGTACGATCCCGATCTCCTGCGCCACGACGGGCCCGCACGCCAACGCCTCGACGGCAAGATTCTCGCCGGGGCGGAAAATGCCGCGCCCGTATTGAACGCGTTTCTCGACGATGTCCTATCGCACCACGGACTTGCGCCCGACAAACTTGCCTTGGTGGGATTTTCGCAAGGGACGATGATGGCACTGCATGTCGGATTGCGCCGCCCAAAGCGCTTGGCCGGAATTGTCGGATTTTCGGGCGCAATCGCCGCTCCCGACCGATTACCGGCTGAAATCAAATCCCGTCCCCCGATCATCTTGATTCACGGCGCGGCCGACCCAGTAGTTCCGGTCGAGGCCCTGGCGGACGTCAAAAACGCGCTCCGAGATTCAAATGTCGAATTCAGCGCCCATGTGATTCCCGGATTGCAACACGGGATCGACGACCAGGGCGCCGCGCTTGCTGCAAAATTCCTTCAGGAAAATCTGGCCTAACGCCGTCACAACGGTTTAATTTCGGCGCTCACGCCAAAGGAGCGAACACGATGCTGGGACCAATCGTCGCCGTCACCATGACCGTCGCGGACCTCGGTCCGATCGAAGACGCGTATTCCAAATATCTCGGTTACCGCGTAGTCGAACGCGGAGAGGTTTCAGCCGACCTCGCGGCGGTCTGGGGCGCAACCAAGGTTGCGGGGCAGCCTTACATGATCATGCAGCCCGAAAGCGGCGCCGACTGTTACTTACGTTTCATCGCGGTCGCCCCCTACCCGGACTACAAACCGTTTCACACCTACGGTTGGAACTCGACCGAACTGTTGGTGACCGACGTGGACGCCGTGAATGAGAAACTGAAAGATTCACCATTCGAAGTGATCGGCCCGCCGCGCGCGCTCTCGAGCAACGACGACATCAAAGCGATGCAGGTGATGGGCCCTGAACAAGAGATCCTCTATCTGACGCGCATTAAAGATGAGAATTACGGGCTCGGTGTCGCAAAGTCGTTTGTCGACCGCCCGTTCATTGTCATCAACGGTGGCCGCGACATGGCGGAATTGATTCGTTTCTATAGCGATGTGATGGGCGACAAGGTCGACAAGCCGATTCCCGTCCGCCTGTCCGCGCTCAACCGGCTGCGCGGACTTGATCTTGAAATGCGTCATCCGCTATCGACGGTGAATATCGGCGGCCCGTTCAAGATCGAGATCGACCAATATCCCGAAGGGACTGCCGACCGGCCGGTTCGCGAAGGCGAATTGCCGCCGGGCACGGCCATGGTCGCATTCGAGGTTCCGAAACTCGACGATGTCCCGGTCGCGTTCGTGGGCGGCACTCTGGTCACCCAAAGCCGCCCCTACAACGGACGCCGGGTCGCCGTGATCAAGGGGCCGTCCGGTGAATTGCACGAATTGATTGAGACGGCGCCATAAACGGATGGACTAGGCGAGCGGATCGTCGTCCATGTCCTCGGGGTCTTTTTCCGTTTTCGTTTGATCGAGCTTCTTGAACGCCCCAGGCACGTGCTTGCGCCGTGCTTCGCGCCGGTGCTGCTCTTTCTCTTTTTCTTTCTTGCGGGCGTAAATCAATACGACAAGCAAGGCGCTTCCGAGCAGAAGCCATGGCGTCAAAAGCGAGAATTGTTTTTCGGCATTCAGCTGCTTCAGGACGTCGGGACGGCAGTTGGGTAATCCGTTTTCACAAGCTTCGCGCGCCAACTGCTCAGACCGGGAGCGAAACCACGATGGCAACGGAATTCCGAATTGAGGAATTTCTTGCGCGTTCGCCGCGCTCGACGCGACCGCAACTGCGCCAACACCCACACCCACGGGGGTCGCGGACGGTACCAGTTTGGCGAGAAATGAACGGCGATTGATCACTGTTTACCTCGGCCGCATTCGGTCGATAATGTAAAAGATAGTTCCAAAATCCGTTTGTGCAATCTTAAAAGGCCCGCCCGGTGTTCAAGATCCTCGGTCTCGACCACGTTGTCTTGCGTGTCGCCGACGTCGCGCGAATGCGGCGATTTTATTGCGATGTGCTGGGTTGCACCGTCGAACGGGACCGCGGCGATATCGGCCTCACGCAACTGCGTGCCGGCGCATCCTTGATCGATCTGATTGCAATCGAGTCCGAAATCGGACGCAAATTAGGCGCCGGCCCCGGCCCCGCCGGAGGCCGGAACCTGGATCACTTTTGCCTTCGCATCGATCCATTCGACCCCGGCGCTTTGGCTGCGCATCTCGGGGCGTATGGCGTTACGCCCGGCCAAATCGCACCGCGATATGGTGCCGACGGCACCGGACCTTCCATGTATATCTCCGATCCTGAGGGCAACACGGTCGAGTTGAAGGGCCCGCCAACCCCCTGAACGCCGGTCCCGTGAATCTCCAGCCCCCCCTGAATCGCGACCGATGACCATGGACCGGCGCGCGCGATTTGCTAAAGTATCGGCAAAACAAGAATGCTCGCCAAGGGAGGCACCGCACAGATGGCAGACGTCGAGCTGCTAAGCTACGAAGCATGCCCGTACGCGCAACGCACGCGAATGGCGCTGATCGAAAAAGACATTCCGTTCACGCTGACCGAA
>JAGREB010000550.1 GCA_020446775.1 Paracoccaceae bacterium | reverse complement strand
GCGATGCGCTCGGCCCATGCTTTGCGGATCGGCGCCAATTTATCTGCTTCGAACGCCCTGTAGACCGACACTAGGAAACAGGGTTGACCCAGCGGAGGCTCGGTTCCATTGCCCTTGATGCAAAACACGTTGAAAGTGCCCGCGCCTTCACGAATTTTTTTCGCTTCGGCATATTCGGGCGAATGCCAGAATTTTAGGACGTCGGCAGCCGCGCCAAAGCGGGCGAGCACCATCGAGTGATCGAACCAGGCGCCTTCGAGCAATTCGACGCCACGTCCCGGCCCACCGATGCCGATGTAGAATCCGCCGTATTTTTTGTAGATCGGTGGCAGGGCAGCGGAATACGCAGCCATTTTTTCGCGGTCGAGCGAATGGCCCAACACCAGCAGGTAGCCGGGGGTCGACATCGTTTCGGTCCTCCCTCGCAAATCCGTTCCCGTCAGGTGTGCGGCAATCCGCGGGGCGTGTCAACGCGTGCAAAAACGAGCCAATTGGCCGTTGATTTGGACGCGCGAACGGGCCGATAGTCCGCGCACGAAGTTCTATCGCTTTGCTTGGAATAATGAGGGGTCTTGTATGCTTTACGTTCTGCTGTCGCCGGCCAAGAAACTCGATTTTAGCCCGGGATCGCAGCCTGCCCCCTCAACCGCGCCGGTCCACCTCAAGGACACAGCGATCCTCGCCGAACGCGCCAAAAAGTTGTCGGCCGGCGACCTGAGGCGCTTGATGCACTTGAGTCCCAAACTCGCGGACCTCAACCATGCCCGGTTTGAGGCCTTCGATTTGAAAAATCGAACCAACACCAAACCGGCGATTTTCACCTTTAGCGGCGACGTTTATATCGGCCTCGACGCCAAGACGTTGACCGACGACGATATCGCGTTCGCGCAGAAGCATCTCGGCATCCTGTCGGGACTCTATGGCGTTCTGCGACCGCTCGATGCCATTCAGGCCTACCGCCTGGAAATGGGTACGGCGTTCAAAACCGATCGCGGCAAAAACCTGCACGAATTTTGGAACGCGCCACTCACCAAAGCCATCAATAGTACGTTGGCGCGGATGAAAGCGCCGACACTGATCAACCTGGCATCAGACGAATATTTCAATGCCATCGATGCGGACAAGTTGAAGGCGCCGGTCATTCAACCTGTGTTCAAGGAGATCAAGAACGGCAAAGCCATGGCCTTGAGCTTCTTTTTCAAAAAGGCGCGCGGCATGATGGCCCGCTACATCATTCAAAACCGGATCGACGATCCCGAACGCCTGAAAGCGTTTGACGGCGGCGGATATAAATTCGATGCCAAGACATCGAGCACGACGCGCTGGACGTTCACGCGCAAAGCCAAATAGCCCCACGACTACTTTTCGACGCTGACCCACCTGCTAAGGTTGATACCCCGCGGATTGTTATGAATACCCTTGATGTAGGGTTTGATGAGGCGTTTCGAGACATAAAAATTGATCGGCGTGATTGGCGCGTTACGCAACACGATCGCTTCCGCTTCGCGCATCAATTCACGGCGTTTATCGAGATCGAGTTCGCCGTAGACTTTGGCCATCACTGCGTCGTACTCGGGGTTGTTGTACTTGGAATGGTTGTCGCCGACTGAATCCGATTCAAGCAAATACAGAAACGACGTGGGGTCGCTGTATTCCGAGAACCATTGATAGCGGGCCGCTTGGTATTCGCCGTTGCGCAACGTCGCATTGAGATTGTTGAGATCGGTCGACAGCAATTCGGCATTGACCCCGATTGCTTTCCAGGCTTGCGCCGCCGCGAGCGCCGCGCGTTTTTGAATGTCGTCGGCGTTGTACATGAACGTAAATGTCAGCGGGTTAACGGGCCCGTACCCTGCCGCGGCCATCAGTTCTTTGGCTTTGGCGATACGCCGGTCTTTCGGCCACGCCGCCCATTCCGGCGCGGGCGGCTCGTACCCCTTGCGCGCGCCGGGCGGCACAATGCTATAGGCCGGCAATTCGCCGCCGCGCATGATCCGTTCGGTGATAAGGTCGCGGTCGATGGTCATGGCCAGCGCGTTGCGGATGCGGACATCGTCGAACGGCGGCCTTGAGGTGTTAAACGTATAATAGAACAAGCCGAGATTCTGCGTCATACGCAGATCTTGCGGCAGATTTTCCCGGATCCAGTCCAACTGCGATGGCGGAAAGTTCGCAATCATGTCGAGTTCATCCGCCCGGTAGCGCTTGAACGCGGAACCTTGGTCTTCGGTGATGAAAGTCTGGACCTGATCGAGCTTGACATTTTCCGCGTCATAAAAGCTGGGATTGCGCGCGACCGTGACACGGTTTTGCGGCAGCCACTCGGTCAATTTGAACGCACCGTTGACGACAATGTTCTCGGGCCGCGTCCATTCGCGGCCATGCGCTTCGATTGCCCATCGCGGCACCGGAAAGCAACGATGAGCGATGAGTTCGAGGAAATAAGGCGTCGGGTTGTTCAATTTCACGACAAAAGTCGTATCGTCGACCGCCGTCACCCCAAGAGCTTCGAGCGGTTTTTGCCCGGTATTCACCGCACGTGCGTCTTCGATCATGTACAAGAGCGGCGCGGCAACGGACGCGGTCGCCGGGTCCAAGGTGCGACGAAACGCATATTCGAAATCGCCGGCCGTCACGGGATGCCCGTCGGACCATACGGCGCCTGAACGCATCTTGAATGTGTAGGTCTTGCCGTCAGGTGAAACCGTCCAGCTTTCGGCGGCACCCGGAATAATATTGATGTCGGGATCGAGGGTCGTCAGCCCCACGAACATGTCGAAGATGATATTTCCGGCGTACCCCGACGTTGTCATGTGCGGGTCTAGGCTATCGGGCTCACCGATATTGCCGCGCCGGAACACCTGCTCGGCGTGGGCGGCCGAAAAAGCCGAAAAAATCAGGAGAATCAGGGCGCTCAAGGGTTTGAGAGGCATTGTGCTTCCTATCCGCGCGGCAGTTATTTGACCGTACAGTAAAGGAATCCGCCGGACCCTGTCATGGCCATTCGACTTTGCGACCGCCCCGCCTTAAATCAATCGACACTTAATCCACGCAGCACCTATGGCCACCACCCCAAATCTGACCCGGCACCTGCGCGCCCTCGGGCGACGCGACCCCCATATTTCGCGCGGCGTACGTGAAGCCGGCACGCCGAAAAGCCGGGGCCACGCGCCGGGATTTCCGACCCTCATTCGCATCATCATCGATCAACAAGTGTCGACGGCCGCGGGACTAGCGATTTGGCGCAAGCTCGAAGCCGTCTGCGATGGGAAAGTTGACGCGCGCGTGCTGCTCGATCTTGGACACGCCAAACTGCGTGCAAACGGCTTCAGCAATCAAAAAGCCAACTATGCACTCGGCGTGGCCGAAGCGGTTCGCGATGGAGCACTCGATTTCGACGTGCTGGAAACGCTCGACGACGACGCCGTCCGGTCGGCGTTGACCGCTTTGAAGGGCATCGGCCCGTGGTCCGCCGACATTTACTTGATGTTTGCGATGGGGCGGCCGGACATATGGCCGGTGGGCGATCTAGCGCTTCAACATGGCGCGCGCCTGCTGATGAACCTGCGCAAGAAACCGACGCCCGAGCGCCTGGACAAAATCGGCGAAGCCTGGCGTCCCTATCGGTCCAGCGCGGCGCTGATGTTGTGGCATTACTATGGGTTTAGGACGCGACGGTGACCGCGCGCTCACGGTGACCATACATTCGATGTCGCGCAAAATTCACACGCCAACGCCTCTTTGGATGCTTAGCAAGCATCGCAATTTCGAAGGAGACGCGACGCAATGAGTGGCCGATTTGTGAGGAACCCCTCCCCTTCCCGCCGGGCAGCTTTGGCGACCGCCGTCGCCGTACCGGCGGCGGCAACCATCGGCACAGCTTACGCGCGATCGGTGGATCACGCGACACCGTCGAGCCTGTCGTTTGAAAGCCTGCACCGCGGCCTTGACGACAAAATGCATGTCGCCGACGGGCACACAACGCAGGTGTTGTTGCGCTGGGGCGACGGCCTGTTTAGCGACTCTCCGCGCTGGACTCCGGACGGACAAACAGCCGAGGCGCAAGCCCGGCAATTCGGGACCGACAATGATTTCATTGCATTCATGCCGTTGCCGCTGGGATCGGATAGTTCCGATCACGGATTGCTGTGCGTCAACCACGAATCCGCTTTTCCGCAATTGATGTTTCGCGGCGTCACCAGCCGCGAGGACCCGAACCTGACCAAGCAACAAGTCGACGTACAGATGGCGTCGCACGGTCATTCGATCGTCGAGGTCAAGTTCGAGAATGGCGCATGGTCCCCAGTTGCCGGGAGCACCTACAATCGCCGCATTGCGCCGGCGTGGACGGAAATCGAAATTTCCGGCCCCGCTGCCGGACATGAGAGGTTGAAAACCAGCGCCGATCCCACCGGCAAGCGGGCGATTGGAACGTTGGCGAATTGCGCGGGCGGGATGACGCCTTGGCATACGGTTCTGATCGCCGAGGAAAATATCCACCAGTATTTCGGCGGTAATCCGCGCGGAACGGACGAAGAAGACAATCACCTCCGCATGGGAATCACCACCGAACTCTATTACGGATGGTACCGCGAATATGCGCGCTTCAATGTCGAGCACGAGCCGCATGA
>JAGREB010000061.1 GCA_020446775.1 Paracoccaceae bacterium | reverse complement strand
TGATCACCGGCGCGAGCAGCGGGTTGGGGGCACACGCCGCGCGCTTGTACGCGGGCAAGGGCGCGCGCGTGACCATATGCGCCCGGCGTACCGACCGGATATCCGAACTGGCCCGGGCGATTTCGGACGAAGGCGGCAAGGCCCAAGCGATCGCCTTGGATGTGACGGACTCACGCGCCATCGACCATGCCATCGAAACCGCGCAACGCGACTTTGGTCTGACCGACACGTTGATCAACAACGCCGGCGTGGCGGGGCACGACATGATCGCGGACATGGACGAAAGCGAGTGGGATCGGATTTTCGATACCAACTTGAAAGGCGCGTGGCTGTGCGCGCGGGCCGTCGCGAAGGCGCTGATCGCGGCCAATCGCGGCGGAATCATCGTCAATATCGCTTCGGTGCTTGGGTACGTCGTTCAGCGGGGAACGGGGCCCTATGCGGCGTCCAAAGCCGGACTGATTCAATTGACCAAAGCCATGGCGCTTGAATGGGCGCGAAACGATATTCGGGTCAACGCCGTCGCGCCGGGTTATTTTGCCACCGAAATGACCGACGAATTTTTGGCGAGCGCAGGAGGCCAAAAGTTTCTCGCGCGCGTTCCAATGCGCCGGGCGGGCACGATGGATGATCTCTCGGATGTTTTATTGCTGCTGGCGGGCGACGGATCGCGCTACATGACTGGGTCTGTGATCACCGTTGACGGCGGCGCGGCCCTGGCATCGCTTTGAATGATTCTTTCAAGTTCGAATAATGCCTTCGCTGGGACTGGTACGCGCGATAAGGTGCAAATGATGCTCGGTATTGCGCACCCTTACATGAACAAAACCGGACGCCTTCGACGGTTTGGCGCGATCGCGCTGCTGTTCGCGTCTTGTCTTTATTCGACGTGCATGCTTTCGGCGACCGCGCGTGCGGAAGACATACTGAACGTCGCCCTTTCGAACCTTCCGTCGGGGCGGGGCAATGTCTTCAATTCGACCAGCGGGCTGCCTGGCTTATATACCTATGCCGCGATCTTCGATGGATTGACGCGCGTCGATGGCCACGCGAACGCCGTCCCGATGCTTGCCGAGTCGTGGGTGCAAGATTCCCCAAAATCGTGGACATTTTCACTTCGGCCGGACATCACGTTTTCGAACGGCGAACCGTTCAACGCCGACGCGGTCGTCTTTGCCATCAATCTGATCAAATCGCCCGAGCATCTGACTTATCCGATCGCCGTGGAACTTAGCGAAATCACAGGCGCGGATGTTGTAGACGACCGCACCGTACGAATTCGCACTGAAAATACCGATGTGCTGCTGCCGAATTTGATTTCAGCGTTGAAGTTCGTGGCGCCGCGCTACTGGCAACAGGTCGGCGCAGACGAATTCGCGCTGCGGCCGGTCGGCACCGGTCCGTTCGAGGTGACGTCGTGGACGCCGACGCGGGCCGAATTGGTCCGCGCCGAAACGGCGTGGCGGCAACCGAAGTTCGACAAACTCCACTTCATCGTCGCGATAGAACCGAGCGTTCGATTGCAATCCGTGCTTTCGGGGCAAGCGGATATCGCCGTCGCCTTGGGCGCGGAAGATATCGAACCGATCGAATCCGCCGGTCACAAGATGTTTATCGGCAGTGACGGCGGTGTCCAGGCTTTGGCATTCAATACGGTGCGCGTCTCGCCAATACAAAACGCCGATGTCAGGCGCGCGTTGAATTACGCCATCGATCGCAATGCGCTCTCGGTTGGGCTGCTTGGGAAAAGGACTCCGCTCGCCAGCCAACCTTCGCCGCCGGGCGCTTTCGGCCATGACGATACGATCGATGTTTGGCCTTATGATCCCGTGCACGCCCGGGAACTGCTCGCGCAGGCCGGCTATCCGGACGGATTTTCATTCGTTGCGGAAATCCGCACGGGCCTACCGCCGGAAACGACGTCGTTCTATCAACAGATCGCCGCCGACTTAGCGAAGATTAACGTGCACCTCGAGGTCCGCGCGATTCCCGGTTCGCAATATGCGCGCGGCATCTATGACGGTGAATGGCAGGGCGAGGCGGTCGGAATCGACTACGGCTTGATCCCGTCGCTTGACGCGCTCAAGCCGATTTATCGGCATTCATGCCTGTGGCCGAAGCCGTGGTATTGCGATCCGACGATCCTGCCGCTGGTGGCCGCCGCTGCGGGCGCGGAAACCGTCGAACAACGCCGCACATTGACCGAGAAAGTCATGCGCCACCAGGTCGATCAGGCGGCGGCAATTTTCATGTTCGAACTGACGCGCTTTGACGGCGTCGCGTCGGATATCGAAGGATATGGCGTGGAGGTCGGGTTCGTGGATTACGCGGCGATCGGCAGAACGCCGAACGCCGGCCGCCGCTAATAGACATTCGCCGTACTGCCTCAGATTCGCGCGACGATCCTGGCCGCGAGCCGCTCCTGCATGGCGCGCTCTTCGACTTTCAAGCCGATCAATCGCACCGATACCCCGAAACTGACGTGTCCCTTGCGGACCGCAACGCCGTCGCCCCACCACAAGGACTCATCGCCGATTTCAAGCACGACCGGTTTCATCGGGATCACATGGTCGGCAGCCGCGTCATGAAAACTTCGCAGGAAACTTCCGGCGGCGGCCTCGTCGGGCCACGACATCACGTTCAGGATGACGAAGCGCGCGCCGCCGAGCGGCGCCTCGGGATTATTGGCGCCGCGATCGGCCGAAACGCGCCACAGGCACGTCGATGAATAAGTGCCGCCGTCCGGATCCCGCGGCCCGCCGACATATCCTTCGTCATGACGCTCGCCGGCATCGA
The DNA here is from genome assembly GCA_020446775.1 of Paracoccaceae bacterium. GTDB lineage: Bacteria > Pseudomonadota > Alphaproteobacteria > Rhodospirillales > Rhodospirillaceae > VGEM01. Next base: position 2,226 of record JAGREB010000061.1, on the reverse strand, counting down.
CCGGAAACCCCACTACCGCCGTTACTTCGTCGGCATTCAAATAGTCACATGCGTTGACCGGCGCATTTTCTTGCGCGGCGGCCACGGCAATTGTCGATGCTACGATTCCCGCGATGATTCCCAGCTTGTTCACGATTTACCGGCCGCACCGCTAGGCGTTAATGAAGCGGTGGATCGCATCGACCCATACCTGAGGCTGCTGGTCGACGATATCGACGCCGCCGCCTTCCAATTCGACATAGGCCACATCCGGCCGCAAGGTTTTGATACGCCGGGTGATTTCAATCACCATATCGCCGCTGTTGCCGAGGACGAGCGTGCGTGCCTTCATGTTCTTGAGGCCTTCGGTCGAATTGTATTCGTAGGCGACATGATGGCCGTACCAAGATTCGCCGGTGCCCAGAAAGCGTTCGATCACGTAACGGGTGATGAGTTTGGGATCGGCGCCCTCTCCGTACAATTTGTACCGGCCGCGATACGTGTCGGTTAAGTGGCTGCCGTCTTCCTTGTAGACGAAGCCCCGTTCTCCGGTGGTGACGCGTTCCAGCCGTTTAGCGCGTTCTTCCTCGGTCACCAGCAAGGCGGCATGAATGATGAGGCTGCTCGTGCGTTCCGGAAACAGGCTGGCGGCCGCGATCGCGACGGCGCCGCCGGTGTGGTGTCCGCCGATATGGGCTTTCTCGATGCCGAGATGGTCCAACACCGCCGGAACGATCTTGGCCCAATCTTTCGCGGTCGGCGTGAAATCCGTCGGGTCGGATAAACCAAACCCCGGCATGTCGATGCCGATGGCGCGGATTCCCTTGGCCGCGAACAGCGGGTAGACCGTTTCGAACTGTTGCGAACTCATCGGCGATTGATGCAGCAACACCAACGGAACGCCTTTGCCGGTGTCGCGGTAGTGAATCAGGCCGAATGGCCCTTTGGCATAGCCACGGGCGTCCGGCTCGCCAGAATCATGCATCGCGGCGCGTGCCGGCATTCCAATGATGCCCGCCATGAACGGGAGGCATGACAAAGCGCGGCGTGAAAGTTGCATGATCGGTCTCCTCATGTTCTGGGACGGTCGACGACCCGTGATGCTCGCCTCGGTGCGAAAACTGATACCGTCTTCTATTCTCTATGGTTTGGATTAACGCCGATGTTGGCCGATGCCCGGACCATCGGCGAGTACGAGTTCCATACCAATATCATGCCGTCGCTCGGTCACGGCCGGAAATTTGGCGCCCATCCGCAATTCGGCCGAAATTCGGCGTTCTTCAGGCCAAAGACGACTTCGCCTTGATGAATTCACCCACCGTCTGAGCCCAAGGTTCCGGGTAATCGTACATCATGTGGGAATTCCCCCCGGCGAATTCGCGATACGCGAAATCAGGCCGCATCTTCAGGACGCGGGCCGCCGATTGGTGAATCGTGTCGGCGGTGTTGGACATGATCAATGTCGGCGATTTGATCGCGGCGATGGCGCTTTCCATGTCAAACGTGAAGGCGGCGCGGTGCCCGTACCATTCAAGATCGCCGGCCATCAGGAACGCCATCACCGCCCACTGGATGCTCTCGGTTTCGGCGTCGTGAGCGAAAGACCGTTCGATGCGTTGCCAACGGTCGATGATGTGGCTGGCGTCGCGCTTGAGCCCGGCTCCAGCATGGAGTTGATTGGCGAGGCGGTCGGTGCGTTCGGCTTCGGTGTACAGCGGCACGCCATGCATGATCACGCACGCCGTGCGTTCAGGGTAGCGCGCGGCAAATGCTGCCGAAATCGTCGCGCCGGTGTGATGGCCCGCGATCGAAACGCGCGAAATCCCCAGCGCATCCAGAAACGACGAAATATTGGCGGCATATTCGTCGGCCGTGGGAGGGTGGTCAGGGACATCCGAAAAGCCGAAGCCCGGCGTGTCCGCGGCAATGACCAGAATGCCCATTTCGGCGAGCAAGGGTTGAACCTTGGCATATTGCACACTGAACCAGGGCGACTGGTGAACCAGCAAAAGCGGTGGCCCATCGCCCAAGGTCGAATAGTGAACTTGCCCCATCGGTGTCGTCGCGTAGGCCCGTTTCCCCTTGATGACGTGGGTGCCTTGCCAGGTTGCGGCTTGCTCTTCTGCTGTCGCCATGACGTCGCTTCCCCTCAACTTTTTTCCACAGGTGGATATCGCGCGAAAGGTCCTGTCGCATCGAACTTTGCATGCGTTTGAATACGATATGCAATCCAGGACGAAAACGCGT
>JAGREB010000060.1 GCA_020446775.1 Paracoccaceae bacterium | reverse complement strand
CATCGAGATGAACCACTGCGGCGTATTGCGGAAAATCAGCGGCGCCTTGGAGCGCCACGAATGCGGATAGCTGTGTTGTAATTTGCCCTGCGCCAGCAACGCGCCGGCATCCTTGAGCGCCGCTACCACTTTGGGATCGACTTTGAAAACGTGCTCGCCCGCAAACAACGGCACGCTTTCCACGTAGAGCCCGTCGCCGTTCACGGTTTCAGGCACGGGCACGTTGTTGGCGCGGCCGAGTTCGTAGTCGTCCTCGCCGTGGCCCGGCGCGATATGCACGAAGCCGGTGCCTTGCTCGGTGGTGACGAACCCGCCGGCCAGCATCGGCACGTCGAAATCGTAGCCTTTACCGTGCCACGGATGACGGCAAACGGTTCCGGCGAAGTCGGCGCCTTTACAGGTGGCGACGGTCGCAGCATCGGTGACACCCGCCGATTTCAATGTCACTTCGCGCAACGCTTCGGCAACGGCAAAGCGTTCACCGACCTGCGCGAGACTCTTTTCATTCACGGCATTGACTTCGACGACCGCGTAGTCGATGTCGTGTCCGTAGGCGATGGCGCGGTTACCGGGCAGCGTCCACGGCGTCGTGGTCCAGATGACGATGTGATGGCCTTCAAGCGCATCGACTTTAGTCGAGGCGACCGGAAACCTGACCCACACCGTCGTCGAGGTGTGATCGGCGTATTCGACTTCGGCATCGGCGAGCGCGGTTTTCTCGACCACCGACCACAAGACGGGTTTAGCGCCGCGGTAGAGGTTGCCGCCGAGCACGAACTTGGCGAGTTCGCGCACGATCGCCGCTTCGGACGCAAACGCCATGGTCGTGTAGGGATTGTCCCAGTCGCCGGCCACGCCCAGCCGCTTGAATTCCGCGCGCTGAACATCGATCCATTTGGCCGCGAACTCGCGGCATTCACGCCGGAACTCGACTGCCGGAATACTGTCCTTGCTCTGACCCTTGGCGCGATACTGCTCTTCGATTTTCCACTCGATCGGCAGACCGTGGCAGTCCCATCCCGGCACATATGGCGCGTCGAAGCCCATCATCTGGCGCGAGCGGACGATCACGTCCTTGAGGATCTTGTTGAGCGCATGTCCGATGTGCAGGTGCCCGTTGGCGTAGGGCGGTCCGTCGTGCAGCACGAACTTGGGCTTCCCGGAGGAAGCATCACGCTGGCGTTGGTAAAGATTGAGGTTCGCCCAGCGCTCCAAAAGCTTGGGTTCCAGCTGGGGCAGACCGGCTTTCATCGAAAACGCGGTCTTGGGCAGGAAAACGGTCGACTTGTAGTCGGGCGCGGTATCGGACGGCATGATGGTCGGGCCCCGGAGGGTGAATTAACGCGTTAAAATTAAAGGAAAAAACCCCATTCTGCGGGCAGAATGGGGGGCGTAATTCGCGCCGCACCGGCAGGGCAAGATGACATCGCCTTGGTCATGGCCTTGATCATGGCAAGGTGTCTATCAAGACGCCCCCGAGCGATCAAGGGCAGGTAGCCGGCGGGAAGGCGCGTTTAAGCTTCTGTCACCGGCACAAACGGCGCCGGTCCCGGCGCAAAATTGTGGTCCTTGAGCAGGCCACGGGCGACCTCACAGTCCTTGGCGATTTGCGCCTTGATGGCCGGCAGGCCGTCGAACTTCATTTCCGGGCGGATGTAGTCGATCAACGCCACCCGCAAGTGCTTTTGATAAAGGTCTTCGTCGAAATCGAAGACGTGAACCTCAAGCAAGAGGTCTTTCTTATCGAATGTCGGACGGTAGCCGAAATTGGCGACGGCATCGTGCCAGACCGTTTCAGCGCCGTGATCGATGCCGGCGCGCACGGCGTAGACGCCGCGCTTGGGATGCAGGTAATCGCGATGCGGCAGGTTCGCGGTCGGGAACCCCATGAACCGCCCGCGTTGATCGCCATGTTCGACACGGCCCTCGATCTCCCAATAGCGGCCAAGAAGTTGCGCCGCGGCCCGGCATTGGCCTTCGATCAGAAACGTGCGGATGTTTGACGACGAATACCGCGGACCGCCGTCGGATTTTTTCTCCGCAACCGCCGTCACTCCGAAACCGCCGCCCGCCGATTTCGACTTGAGAAGATCGACGTTACCGCCGCGCGCACGGCCGAACACGTAGTCGAACCCGACCACGACGTGCGAAATCCCGAGGCCGTCGACCAGAATTTCGTCGATGAAATTTTCGGCCGGGCGTTGCGAGAAATCGCGGTCGAACGACTGCACATATAGATAGTCGATGCCCATGGCCTCGATCAGGCGCGCCTTGATGCGAAACGGGCTCAGCCGGAACGGGTCCTGGTCGGGCTTGAAGAATAACCGCGGGTGCGGCTCGAACGTCATCACCGAGGCGGCGACGCCTTTTTCGCGCGCGATCCGCACGGCTTCGCCGATCACGGCTTGGTGGCCCAAATGCAATCCGTCGAAATTGCCGAGCGCGATCACGCCGCCGCGAAGCGGGCCCGGCACTTCTCCGAAATAGCGAAACAGACGCATGCGCGGATGGTCCCCGGTTCGACGTGGCCCGCGCCTAGTCGCGCGACGGCACCATCAGTGTTGCCTCGCCGTCGACCACGACCTTGTCGCCGACCAGGCATTGCGTCTTGAACGTCACGAACTTCTTCTCGGGCACAGTGCTGATCACTTCCACTTTGGCGACGACGTGATCGCCGATTACGACCGGGGCGCGGAACTTCAGGCTTTGCGACACATAGATCGCACCGGGTCCGGGCATTTTTGTGCCGAACACCGCCGAAATGTAACCCGCCGAAAGCATGCCGTGCGCGATCCGGGTCTTGAACCGGGTCGAGGATGCATACGCCTCGTCGAGATGGACGGGGTTTGTATCCCCGGTAACGTCCGCGAACTTGCGGATATCCTCTTCGTGAACCGTTTTGGCGAATGTCGCGGCCATGCCGACCGACAAATCTTCAAAGGAGTAGCTGGATTGAGCGGTATTCGCCATGCGATGATCTTTCCTCTGGTTTCTTGGAATATAGAACAGCGGGAGCGCCGGTCGGATGCGGAAACAATCAGGTCGCTCGGGATGGGTCAAGGTCAACTTGACGTCGCAAACGATGGCCCTTGCGGCCGGTTTGGCGGTCTTGACCGGATGCGCGTCCGTTGGCGATCGCTGGCAGCAGGCCGGCCACTCGGAGCGGCAGATCAAAGCCGACTTGCGGGCCTGCGAACGCGAAGCCGAAACCGACACCTTGGCCGCCCGCGGTGAGACGCGCAGCAGCTATGCCGCGGACCGGTCCGGCACCGGCTGGAGCGGCGGCACGGATAACCCGATGCGGCTGGCCGACAGATCCGACGCCGCGAAGGATTTCGCCAAGGCCGTACGGCGGTGCATGACGGCGCAGGGTTATACCGAGGCGAACGACTGATGAATGAACGGCGCGGCGCGAAGCGGAGGCTTTAGCGGACAAGATGGCGATCCGGCGCATCGATTCCCTGGGATACCAACTGGGCGTGGTGACGCGGGCCTATGACCGCCGGCTGATGGCCGCCTTGGCCGCTTTGGGCGTCGCCCCGGGCCAGTTTCCGGCGTTGATGATGCTGTACGAAAAGGACGGCTTGACCCAGGCCGACTTGTGCCGCCGCATCGGCGTCGAGCAGCCCACCATGGCGAATACACTCAAACGCATGGAACGCGACGGCCTGATTAGGCGGAGCGACGATGACGGCGACAAGCGGCGCTCGTTCATTCACCTCACCGATAAAGCGCGGGCAATCCAGGCGGATGTGGTCGGTGCGGCCCGAAATGTAGGCGCGTCCGCAGTGCGAAAACTATCCCCTGGGGAACAGGATCACTTGTTCGCATTGCTGGCCAAGTTGAATGACAATCTGACGACGGGCGAGTGAACTATTTATCCACAGGCGAAACTTGAAAGCGCCTGATGTTCGTTGTTTCCAGCTTTTCGAGCCAATTTGTTGGAATTGTTACGAACGATTTATCAATTCGATAAATCGCTTGGAGCAAGTAATTGCGATTCGGATGAAATTTGCGCCGTTTCAAGAACGGATAAACTCTGCAACGTTGCCGCGATCGGAAAAACCCCACATTTGTCCCTGATTTTCGGCAGTTTCCGACCGCGTACGTAATTGCAAATAATAAACAGTTGATTCCGTCCGAGAGTGCCGCCATGGATACCCTCGTTGTGCCCGGGTACCGACCGCCGGGGCCGCGATCTTGTTGTGCTTTGGGGAAGGCATTGAGATCGAGTTGATGGCGGACTGCGACAAAACCGCGGACCGCTGTTGGCTCTTTCATGGTTTTTGCCCTTAAACTTCAGCGGATCGACCTTGGTCGTCCACGAACGAACGTCCACCACGAATAGGGGGCCGCACAGATGCGGAGATTTTCCAACAAACGTTTTGAACTTCTGGCCGGTGTTGCTCTGGCCGCGGCGCTGGCGCTAAGCACGCCCGCGTCGGCTCAGGTCCAGCAACTCAAAGAGCAGATTATCGCTCAGGCTCAGGAAAACCAGCAGTCTCAGGACCGCATCAACAAGCTGGACGACGAAACGGGCGCGATCGAGTCCGAATACAAGGGGGTCTTGCAACAGCTCGACTCCCTTAATGTTTACAACAACCAGCTGCAGTCATTGATCAACAGCCAAAATGCCGAAATGACGGCGATCGAAAAAGACATCTTGCGTGTCACGACGATCGACCGCGAAGTCGTGCCGTTGATGCTGCGCATGGTCGAAGGCCTGAAACAGTTCGTCGATCTCGACGTGCCGTTCTTGATCGAAGAACGCACCCAGCGCGTCGCCAACTTGCAAAAGTTGATGACCCGCGCCGACGCCACGCCGGCCGAGAAATTCCGCCGCGTGCTCGAAGCGTATCAGATCGAAAACGACTACGGCCGCACCATCGAAGGCTACACCGGTGAAGTCACCACCGACGATGGCCGCAAGCTCAGTGTCGACTTCCTGCGCATGGGCCGCGTCGCGCTCTACTATAAGACGCTCGACGATCAACTGCTCGCGCGCTGGAACCAGAAAGACCGCAGGTGGGAAGCGCTCGACACCGGTTATGTGTCGAATGTCAAAGCCGCCCTCGCCATCGCCCGCCAACAGGTTGCCCCTGATTTGGTTGTGCTGCCGATCGACGCTCCGGAGAACGCGAAATGAAAATGACATTTAAGACCTTTGTGGCTGCCGCCGCCCTGTCCGTGGGCGCCGTCGCCATTGCTCCGGCGATCGCGCAGACGTCGGGCGCAGCGACTTCGCTGCAAGAACTGCTCGAGCGCGTCCGTCAGGGCCGCGTTGAAGACCAAACCGTGAATCGCCAGCGCGAAGCGGAATTCCGCCAAGCGAAAGCGGATCAACAGCGTCTGTTGCAGCAGGGCAAAGCCCAGGTTGCCGCGGCGGAACAGCTCAGCGAACGGCTGGAATCCGAATTCCAGCAAGGCGAGTTGAAGCTGGCCGAGCTTGAAAACCAGTTGCAGGAGCGCCTCGGCGCGTTCGGCGAACTGTTCGGCGTCGTGCGGTCGGTGGCCGGCGATACCCGCAGCCAGCTGCGTCAATCGCTGATCTCGTCGCAAATTCCGGGACGCGACAAGGACATCGACGCCTTGGCGCAAACCGAAGAGTTGCCGCAGATGAAGGAACTCGAAACGTTGTGGGCTACGCTGATGGAACAGGCCGTCGAACAGGGCCGCATCGTGCGTTACACCGCTCCGGTATCGACCCTCGACGGCAACGAAGTGCAGAAGGAAGTCGTGCGCGTCGGGCCGTTCACCGCGGTCGCCGACGGGCAATTCCTCAACTTCCTGTCGGGCACGCAGCACCTGAGCGAGCTGGGCCGTCAGCCGGAAGCGCGCTTTGTCGACACGGCCGGCGACCTGCAAAACGCAACGGGCGGATTGGTGGAAGCTGCCATCGACCCGTCGCGCGGCGCCTTGCTGGGCTTGCTGGTTCAGACCCCGAGCTTCCGGGAACGCGTCGACCAGGGTGGTACGGTCGGTTACGTGATCATCTGCCTCTTGGTCGTCGGCGTGTTGTTGGCGCTCGAGCGCATCTTCACGTTGTCGGTCACGGCATCGAAAGTCTCGGCGCAGGTCAAATCCAAGACCTCAAACGGCAACAACCCGCTCGGCCGCGTCATGATGGTTGCGCAGGAAAACCGCAATCTGAACACCGAGAACTTGCAGCTCAAGCTCGACGACGCGATCTTGAAAGAGTTGCCGAGCCTCGAACGCGGCCTGTCGACTCTGAAGGTCATTACCGCGGTCGCGCCGATGCTGGGTCTGCTCGGTACGGTCACCGGGATGATCCAAACCTTCCAGGCGATCACGCTGTTCGGTACCGGCGACCCGAAGATGATGGCCGGCGGTATCTCGCAAGCGCTGGTCACCACCGTGATGGGTTTGACAACGGCCATTCCGCTGCTGCTCTTGCATTCGCTCGCTTCGGGCCGCAGCAAGGCCGTCGTCGAAACGCTTGAAGAACAAGCGGCCGGCATTATCGCGGCGAGTGCGGAGAAGGGCTAATGGGCGCCTTCGAAGCGATCTCGACTTTCATGGAGCGTGGCGGCCCGGTGCTTTACGGCATCGGCGTCGTCACCTTCGTGATGTGGGCGATGATCGTCGAACGCTACATTTACTATTACTTCTTTCACAAACAGGCCTGTCAGAAGGCCATTCAGGAGTGGTCGTCCCGCAAGGAACATTCCTCGTGGCACGCCCATAAGATTCGGTCGAGGCTGGTGTCGGATATCCGCCTCCAGTGCTCGGCCGGTCTCGTTCTGATTTCCGGCCTCGTCGCCTTGTGTCCCCTGCTGGGACTCTTGGGCACCGTGACCGGGATGATGGAAGTGTTCGACGTCATGGCTATCACCGGATCCTCGAACCCGCGCGCGATGGCGGGCGGCGTCTCGAAATCCACCATTCCGACCATGTCGGGGATGGTGGCGGCGCTCTCGGGGATTTATTTCCGCATCCGGCTGAATAATAAGGCCAGCGAAGAAGTCAAACATTTCGCCGACCAGCTCGGTCTGGCGGATTGAGGAGCCAATCATGGCAATGAAACGCCACAAAGTTGGCGCCGATGAAGCCGAAATCGACATGACGCCGATGCTCGACGTTGTGTTCATCATGCTGATCTTCTTCATCGT
>JAGREB010000059.1 GCA_020446775.1 Paracoccaceae bacterium | reverse complement strand
ATTGCATCCGGTAGATCCGATTGGTCAAATCAGGTTCCCGTTGCTTCCGGGCTCACTTCTTCATCAGCAGCAATGAAGCGCATGGCGATTGATCTCGCACAACTGCCAGACCCCAAATTCTTTCGCATTGTTGAGTTAAAGATCGGCAGCGATACTCCGCTTTATGCCTCCTTTGAACTTATAATTTATAGCCTGTTTTGGCTTCACTCACGAATGGACAGTGAAAAACTTGGCTATGAAGACCGTTGTGTGCTTTTGGCAAACAATCTGGATTTGTCGGTGCTCGCCCCTTCAACTTTTTACCTCAATCAGGATCTAGATTGGCTGGCCAAGTTCTTAAGCACGGGACTTAAGCAGCTTTTTTCAGCCCGAGGTGTTGATGTTCAGTTTGCTTACCGGTCTTTCCCGGTAGCGTTCAGATGGCCGTACCCTTATCAAGATACGGCGCTACTCAAATTTTTCGATGATGCACTCACAAGCGAATAGAAATGGCGAGGCCATCTTTGAGCCATATGCACATTAGCATCGAGCGCCCAGAGGAGATCATCCCCCGATTGGGCAAACATGAACTCCACTGGAAGAAAGGTCGAAGCGCATATGAACTTTCGACCGCGTGGGTTAAAGCAAATGGTTTTCCTCCCGCAGTTGAAACAGTGCTGAAGAAAGCGCCAGATTGGGAAAATGCGAAATTCTTAGAGGGATTTTTCGAGCGGGAGACTGAACTGGGCACTGCTGGTCGACCAAGCCAAACCGACCTACTCGTGCTGGCATCCCTGCCTGAGTGCAATGGCGTAATAGGAGTTGAGGGAAAAGTTGATGAACCATTCGGTCCGCCGATCTCTGATTGGCTCAAAGATGACCAGCATGGCGGAAGGCGCAAGCGCCTTTCCGCACTATGTGCAACATTAGGCATCAAAGACGACTCTATTGGTCATCTGTACTACCAGCTATTTCATCGTACATGTGCAGCAATCTATGAGGCTCATCGGTTCAGATACCAGAAAGCAATCATGCTCGTTCACTCATTTGATCCTCAGTCAAAGTGGTTTGATGCATTTGCAGATTTCGCGCAACATGCAGGAATGGAGGTCGCCGCGCCTAATGAGATTTCGAGAGCAAAATTTTGCGCAGGGATCGAGACCAGATTGGCGTGGGTGAGCGACAAACCGATATAGTGGAAGACGTCCCATTTTCCACTCAGTAAATATATACTATTGACCACTCGGAGCACTTATAGAGCATAGATCAAGCATGAGAGCTGATTTTACACCAGCAATTCGACATGCGCTTGCCGAGAGGGCCGGCCACCGATGCTCTTTTCCTGGATGCGATCTACCAACGAGCGGACCAAGTGATGAATCAAATACGGCCAGTTCGCGTTCAGGCACCGCTTGCCACATAATAGCGGCTTCGACGGGGCGAAGTGCAAGGCGCGTAGTTTCAAACACTCCACATGAGAAATTAGTATCAATTGAGAATGGCATTTGGATGTGCCGTAATCACGGGAAACTAATAGACGATGATGAAACTCGATTCACAATCGAGCTTTTGCGGCAGTGGCGCCAATATTCCGAGCAACGCGCAAGACTCGCGCAACGCGGAAAGTCCATTGATAATCAATCGCTTGGTCTATTTTCTCACAAGATCAAGATTCACGGTGGTGACGCCAAATATATTCATACGGAAGTTGGATGCGGATTTGCAGATTCTGGTGTTGAGACATTTTGGGGCCGCGATAACGCTCGCCTTGTCAGGGATTTTTTCATTGAAGTTTCGCTAAACGCTCTCACTCATGGGAAGGCGAGTGAGGTTTCCATAGAATTTTGTCCACGAGAAATACTGTATTGCGACAATGGGGGGATTTTTGATCCTCGTAAGCTAAGAGCATCCACTCTTCGTAGTGGGGCGACAGTTGCGGTCAAGCATCTCTTCGAAAAATTGGGCAACCGCTCCGTATTGTCGGTAGAAGAGTCTGATGATGGACATAATCAAATTAGTTTTGCTCTTCTGAGGACATTGGAAGACCTAGAATCACATTCGCCATGCATATTGAGGGCACCTCAAAACATCTCAAAAAATAGCAAGCGCGCGTCGTCGTTTTTCGGGTGCGAAACCGTTTTTGTCGAAGTTCCTGATTATTCTGCTTTTAGTATGGCATTCCGAATTGAAAAACATATCAAAGAGCAATTGCTAAACAAGAAAATCGTATTCGTGAAAAACGATGTATCTAATGCAGTGATGCAGGAACTCTTGCAAACTTTCCCAAATGCAGAAGTGTTAGAAATTTAAGGGTTATGAATAGTTGGTTTCGAGCAATTCAGTCGGTGTCTTTGGCGGCGGCCGGTTCCTTTGCGGTTACAGTTTCCAGACTTCAGGGGAATTTCATCAGGTGCCGATCTGCACACTGAATGGCGATACCGGCCATTCATTCCGTAGCGTCAAGACGGGGCAAATTCGGCAATCGATGCGAATCGAGAAACAATTTAAGTAATTGACAAACAATACTATTTTGACCTTCACACGCGTGGGGTCGCAGGTTCAATCCCTGCACCGCCCACCATTTTCCCGGTCCCAATCCCTGAAACGTCCACGAGCTGCACGCCTCGGGGTCGCACCTCGTGCGGTACCGGAACAATCGAAGATTCGGGCTCGTCGCCCCAAGCGATATACACGCTCCTCCCCGCTGAATACACTGCCACCGCGGAGGACAGCGAGGCGTCGGTTGGATATGTCCAACACCAACTACATCGCACACATCGAGCGGCTGATCGCGGCGGGCGACTTCACCGGCGCCGAAGATGTATGCGTCCAAAACGCCGATCGCGAGCGGGACAATCCCGTTTTTTGGAAAGTTCGCGGCGATATCGCGCTGATGGCTGGCCGATGGAAGGACGCGGAAGGTCATTACCGATGGACGATCATGCTCGCGCCGAATTCGGCGCCCGCGTGGTTGGGAATTGCGCGCGCCCAGGTATCGGGCGGTAAGGCGAATATCGCCGATACAGCCGCCAAGACCGCGCTCGCGCTCGGCCTCGCCGAAGAGAACGCGATTGCGGCCTATGAAATCGTCGCAAATGCGCACTTCGCCCGCGGAGAAACTCAAGACGGGCGCGATGTCCTCGCACACTTCGCACCGGTGTACCGGACAAAAATAGCCGCCGAAAAACGCCCGGCTACCGAAGTCTTACGCAGCGCTCTTCCCGCCGCGCTGTGCGCGGGCGACATCGCTTTGCTGAAAACCGCTTTGGAAATGATGTATCCGCATGCGGGCCGGATCGCGCACATGACCATCGCGCCGATCGCCCCCATGCAGGAGTGGTGCAAAGACGCCGGTGTTCAATGCAGAGTTATCGATCAGGCCCATGAAATCGAATTGGCACCCACGACGCCATACTCACGGGCGGATTCTTACACCACCGACCCAATCCTGTTCGCGAGCATCCCAGGCGGGCAATGGGTATCCGGTTGGGATTTCGCAATCGGATCGGACGGCACCGTCATCGAAGACAGCGGATACATGGATATCAAGCACGTCTTCAATCATGCGCCGCACGTCTATTTTCCGTCCGCGAAATTGGTCGGACACAGATCGTCGGCGCAGATCATCAATGTAGATGAGGACGTGCTTTGGGTTTCAGCGCCGATGCACAATCACATCGGGCATTGGCTGATCGATTTCCTGCCACGGCTGATCGGGCGCGCGCTTGCCGGCAACCCGCGCCTCAAGGTCGTCGTCCCCGAGACCCTGACCGGCGCCAAATTTACCGAAACGCTGGCCATGGCCGGCGTCGCGGACGCCGACATCATTCGCTGCCGCCACGATGCCCATTACCGGTTTCGATCTTTGAACGTCTATCGGGCCGGGCATTCGATGCCGCCGCATCCGGCGCACGTAAAATACGTGCGCGATCTGTTGCGGCCTGAACCGGTCCCCTCCTCGCCGGGCGGGCGCGCCAAACGTGTCTATTTCGCCCGGACCGGCATCGATTCACGCCGCGTCATCAATGAGCAGGACTTCCACCGCGTCCTCGACGACCACGGCTTCGTGACGATCGACCTTGCAACGCACAGCGTTGCGGAACAGCGCGACCTTCTCGCCGAAGCCGAGATTCTGGTTGGCGCCATCGGGACAGATCTTCTCGGGATGTATTTTGTGCCAGCCGGAAGCACGGTCATCGCCATGCAGTGGGAAAAAAGCTGGGTGATCGACCCCGTCATTCCGCAAACCTGCGCCATGTTGGGTTTGAAGCATCAGTTTCTGATTTGCGCCAAATCCGGACGATCCCGGAATGCCCGAAGCCACATGGATTTCGATTTGGAAGTCGATTGTGCGGAGTTGGACCGCCGCCTTCGCGAGATCGAAACAAACCGGGCGTTGTAAAACGCCGGACCCTATCGAGGACGCGTCGCCTCTACATTCAACATCATCAAGGTGCCATGGTCCTTGTCCATATGCGGAAGGTACGCCTGACTGTAGTCGTCGATGCCCAGCGCCGCGATTTCCGTATCCCGCCAGTCGTATCGATGTATCTGCTCGAACCCGATTTCGCGCAAACCCGCTTCGAGAAGCGCGTAATCGAATAACATGCCGTGCCAATCGTAATCGTCCTTTTGACCACCGATCAGCAGGCCAAGAAGTTCCTGCAAATTGCCCGTCGTCCCGTACCGCTTGAACGCGGCCTCGGAATCGGCCGTCGACAGGCGCAACAGTCCTCCCGGTTTAAGCTTGCTGTACCAGTGCGCCAACACCGCTTGCCACTCTCGCCGCCCGAAATGCTCAATCGCGGCGCAGGAATAGATGAGTCCGGCGCAACCATCCCGAAAAGGCAGCTTACTCAAGTCGGCAACGACATCGACACCCGCATACGTCTGGATATCGACGTTAACGTAACCGGGGATCGTGATCTTGCCGCAACCGAGATGAAGTTTCATGAGCGAAGGCGCCTAGTTCTTGCGACGGCAAACAAACAACATCTTCCAGGTTTCCGGCCCGGCGGCCACGTCGGGCTTCATCCAGGCCGTCGTTTTCAAGACATCGAAACCGGCCATGTGCAGGCAATCGGAAAGGTCGCGCGGCAACCAAAGGCGGTGAGCGATGTCGTGATCGAATTGCTCGCGAATTTGACCGCCCACGCTGATCTCGATTTTCGTTCTAAGGATAACGGTTTGCCCCATCAAATCGATTTCAGGCGTCGTTTCCGCGCGGATCGTCTCTTCACCGCGCACAACGGTCGAAATCTTGGTCCGCGGCGGATCGAGAATCGCCGCCAGTCCGTTCCAACAATCGAATACGAACGGCGCGCCCTTGCTCACCCGCTGTTGTATGGCGGCCAGAAAACCGATCAGGTCTTCGGTGGACATCAGGTAGTTGACGACATTGAACAGGCTTACCGCGCCGTCGAAATCGCTGTCGGGCAAATCGTGCAATGACCCCGCTACAAAGCGAAGCGCGGTTGATGGCTCCGTAGTCTTCGATTTCGCGATTTGTATCGATGCGCCGTCAATATCGATCCCGACGGTCGCGACGCCGGCCGCCGCCATTTGCACGGCGTGACTTCCCGTACCACAACCCACGTCGAGCACACGCGCGACAAGCCGGGGGGACGCCTCCCGCATGACCTGCAATACGGTCGCCGCCTCCGCCGCGTAATCCTTCTCCGCGTAAATCCTGTCGTAATACGTCTGGAAGATCGTCATTGATGCTATGAATAATATTGGCGGATTGCGCTGGTGATATGCTGGACCTGATCATGCGTGAGCGTGGGAAAGATCGGCAGGCACAGACCGTTTTCGTAACCGAATACCGCGTTCGGAAAGTTGGCGTCGTCGAACGCATGGCGATTTGCGTGTTGGCGCGCCAAATCCGCGAAACACGGCTGTTTGTGCATGGGATAGAAAAAGCCGCGGGTTTGAACCCCGCTTTTCGAAAGATGCTCCATCAGCGCATGGGCATTTTGCGCAATCAAAACGCATCGGAACGGGACATGATTGGCGTTAGGCGCATTACTAAGCATGCGCACTTGGCCAAGGCCGTCAAATCCCTGCCGGTACCACTCCAAGATTTGCGATTTTGCGGCCATGATGCGATCCAGCTTGTTGAACTGCGCCAAACCGACCGCGGCCTGCATATCGGTCATCCGGAAGTTGAACCCGATCGCCGGATGAATGAACGAACCCCGGTCAAGCCGCCCCTGATTTCGCAATAAACGTAATTGCGTATAAACATCCTCGTCGTTGCACGCGACGTAACCGCCCTCACCGGTCGTGAGGGTTTTGTCGGCGAAGAACGAGAAACAACCGGCATCGCCGAGGCCGCCGACATGGCGGTTCTTGAAGGACACGCAAATGCCTTGGGCGGCGTCTTCGACGACCTTCAATCCATGGCGTTTCGCAAACGAAGCAACGCCGTCCATGTCGCACGCGGTGCCGTACAAATGAACCGGCATGACCGCGCGGGTTTTCTTGGTCACCGCCGCTTCGGCTTTCGCAATGTCGATTTGAAATGTTTGCCGCTCGACATCGACGAAGACCGGCACCGCGCCGACCAAGATCGCCGCGGTCGCGGACCCGATGAAGGTAATGTCGGGAATGATGATTTCGTCGCCCGGCTTGATGCCGACGGCCAACAAAGCCAGCGCCAGCGCCAGCGTTCCGTTGGGCGCGAATACGCCGTAGGGAACGCCGATCAACTTATTAAGCCGATCGGAAAATTCCTGAGACCGCGGCCCCTCGGTAATCCAGTTATCGGCCACGGCTTGCGCCGCCGCGCGGGCTTCGTCGTCCTCAAGCCACGGCTGAACTTGCGGAATCATGTCGGGATCGGCCATCAGATCGGCCGGATCGCGGAACTGGGCGTATAGAACCGGTATAACTTCGATAGCTCGGCGATGCCTTGCTCAAGCGTGTTATTGCAGTCGAACCCGATTGCCTTGATCTTATCGAAACACACGAGGAAATTGCGAACGTCGGTATCGCCCAATTCCGCATTCAAAACGTCACACGGGCAGGTTTCTTGGATTTTCTTGGCGATTTCACGCTTGGTGTAATTCAAGCGATCCGAGCCCATGTTGAACACGCCGCCCGACATTTTGTCTTGATGTTCCAGCGCGAAAAGATAGCCCCGCACGACATCGTTCAAATGGATGAACGTGCGCCGGGAATCGGCATCGTAAAGCACGATGGTTCGCTCGTTGACGGCCTTGTCGACGAAATCGTTGACCATCAAATCGTTGCGCATGCGCGACCCGACACCGAATACCGTCGCCCAGCGAAGCGAGATGGAATTCGGCCGATCCATAAAAATCTTTTCACCTTCGACTTTGGTGATGCCGTAAAGACTGACCGGCTTGGGAATTGTTTCCTCGGTGCTGAGGTCGCCTTGCGATCCATAAAACGAGGTCGTGGACGGAAACACCAGCAATTGACTGGGCGACAACAACTTCGCAATGGTGACCGAGGCGGACACGTTGATCAGCTTGGCCGAATGCGGGTTGGCCTCGCATGCGGGATACCCGCTTATCCCCGCGAGATGAAAGACAACGTCCTTTCCATCAAGATAGGACATGTCCTCATGTCGAATATCGCGTTTGATGACGTCCAGTCTTGGGCTCGACACCAAGTGAAGGATCGGCTCGAAGCCGAACATAAAATTATCGACGACGGTCACGTGATGTCCGTCGGCCAACAATTTTTCGCACAATGGGACACCGCAGTACCCCGCGCCGCCGGTCACCAAAATTTTCATGACTTCATCGCGTGAATAGACGCCGGAAAGCCTTCATGGTTATCCGATAACATAGCAAATATCCGGCGAAACCGCCGCACTTTATTGATCCAGATCGAATTCGGGCCGCTCGGCGCACACGACGATCGATCGTCAACGTCACTGACCGTAAACCCGTAAAAATATGGTTAGCGCAGGCTCAATGCACCTGCATTTAGAAAGACCTCAACCCCACAAAGACTCGACATGCGAGGATCGGAATATCATGTTCGCGGATCGAGAGAACGCCAATCCCGGCGGCGACAGCGACGCCGCCAATCCGAAAGCATCGCACTAAGAGTGGCCGCAATCGATGGGACAAGAGATCGACGACGCACGTTTCGACCCCGCGGACTTCAAGACGTTCGAATTGCGCCTGCGGACCGAACACCAGATGCTGAGCGACTGGTTCCGCGCCGGCGCGTTCTCGCCCACCACCGGCGTCGGCGGCGCCGAGCTTGAAATCTGGTTGGTCGACCGCGACGGCAACCCGGCACCGCAAAACAGGGATTTTCTGCGCCATATCAACAGTCCCCTCGTCGCCCCCGAGTTGTCCGAGTTCAACGTCGAGCTGAACTGCGCGCCGGAAAACCTTTCCGGCCGCGGTTTGAGCCGGCTGCAAAGCGGTCTCGAAGATATTTGGGGACGGGTGCGCGGCGTCGCCCGAGACATGAAACTTGGCGTAGCAATGATCGGTATTTTGCCGACGGTGAAAGCTGGCGATCTGACGCTCGGACATGTGTCGCGGTTAAACCGGTTTTTCGCTTTGAATGAACAGATCTTGCGCGCCCGAAAAGGTAAGCCGATCAATCTGGCGATCGAGGGTAAAGACCGATTGTCGCTGTCGCACGACGATGTGATGCTGGAAGCTGCGGCCACGTCGTTTCAAATCCACTATCAAATCAGCCAAGCCGAAGCGGCCCGCGTCTACAACGCCTCGAAAATCGCCAGCGGCCCGTTGGTGGCGGTTTCAGCTAACTCGCCGTTTCTATTCGGCAAGGATTTGTGGGCGGAAACCCGAATTCCCCTGTTCGAACAAGCGGTCTCGGTCAATGAATGGGACTATTCCGAACGCGTCACCTTCGGCGTCAGCTATCTGGTACAGTCGTTGGAGGAATGCTTTCTTTCGAACATCCAGCGATATCCGGTCTTGCTGCCGCGGCTGAGCGACGATCCGGCCGCACGGCTCAATCACGTTCGCTTGCACAACGGCACTATCTGGCGCTGGAACCGGCCGTTGATCGGCTACGAAGCCGACGGACGGCCCCATTTGCGGATCGAAAACCGGGTCGTTCCGGCAGGCCCAACCATGATCGATAACGTCGCCAATGCGGCACTGTACTACGGCGTCACGGCGGCATTGGCGCACCAAAAAGAACCGCCCGAACTCGACATCCTTTTTAGCCAAGCGCGCGACAATTTCTATGCCGCCGCACGGCTTGGCCTCGATGCTGATTTCGAGTGGTTCGAGGGCCGCAAAAGGAAGGTTCGCGACCTCATTCTGGAAGAAATTCTTCCCTTGGCGCGCCAAGGGCTGGCGCAGTTGCGTGTCGACGACGACGATGCGGCCCGTTATATCGGCGTCATCGAGCATCGCGTCCAGCGCGGTCAAAACGGCGCGGCTTGGCAGCGCGCGTTCGTCGCACGCCATGGTGCCGATATGAATGCGCTCTGCCTTGCCTACCTCGAACGTCAGGATAGTGGCGAACCGGTTCATACCTGGACAGTGTAATGCTCAACGTACTGACACAGGTTCCTCCGGCACTGCTCGACGCGCGCCCGCAAGACTTGGCCGACGTTCTGGGCGGCCCGACACTGTTTCATTTGACCGGCGCGCGCGAACCAGCCCTATTCGTTTCGGTCTTGCTGCACGGCGACGAAACGACAGGATTTGAAGCGATCCAACGCATCCTGCGCGCCACGCGGCGCGATGACGGCGCGTTCGCCCTGCCCCGGTCGCTATCCCTGTTTATCGGCAACGTCGCCGCAGCGAAACATAGCGTGCGGCGTCTTCCAAGCCAGCCCGACTATAACCGCGTGTGGAGTGGCGACGTGTTCGGCGATTGCCCCGAAAAACGCATGATGCAGGACATCACCGCCACGATGAAAACGCGTGGTGTGTTCGCGAGCATCGACATCCACAACAACACCGGGCGTAATCCCCATTACGGATGTATCAACCATCCGCGCCCCGAATTCTTGGCCCTGGCGGGAATGTTCTCGCCCACCGCCGTATTTTTCCGCCGTCCGGCCGAAGTCCAGTCGATGGCCTTCGCCGATTTTTGCGTTGCCGTGACGGTCGAGTGCGGACAAGCACGTGAACGCAATGCCGTCGATCACGCCGAGCGTTACCTCATGGCGTGCCTTGCGCTTGATGCCTTGCCTCAGCCTGCACCGGATGCCTTGAATTCGATTTCGCTGTTCCACACGGTCGCGGTGGTGAAGGTTCCGCGTACGGCCGAAATCGCTGTCGCACCGGCGCGCGCGGATTTGGCGTTCAATCCGCAGCTTGAAGACACGAATTTTCAAGTCGTGCCATCCGGCAGCGTATTTGCATCCACCGGCACCGGGAAACGCGTGGACCTCGAGGTCACGGACGACGCCGGCCGCGACGTCGGCGCGCGCTATTTCGGCTGGGTGGGCGACGAACTACGGCTGAAACAAGATGTCATACCGTCGATGCTCACGACCGATGAACAAGCCATCCGTCAGGATTGCCTGTGTTACATCATGGAGCGGTATCCGCTGGCGCGATAATTACGCTTCGCCGATTTCGTCGAGGGCCGCTTGCAACGCGTCTCGGTTCTCGAAAATCCCGTCGGAAAGCGCGACCAACTTTGCAATCCGCTTGGCAAGCATGTCGTAGGCTTGAGCGAAAGCCAGCTGCATGCGCGCCGTATTGCCCTCGATCGGTGCCGGATCGGGAATACCCCAGTGAGCGCGAACGTACTTGCCTGGAAACACCGGGCACGTTTCGCTGGCGGCGTTGCCGCAGACCGTAATCACGATATCGATGTTGGGCGCGTCGGGCGCAGCGAATTCATCCCAGCTTTTCGACCTGAAGCCGTCCGTCGGCATGCCGTGGCTGGCGATTTGTTCAATCGCGAACCGGTTCACGTATCCGGCCGGCTGACTACCAGCGCTAAAGACGTTGAAGCGGCCTTCCCCGGTTTTGCGCAAGATCGCTTCGGACATGATGGAGCGCGCCGAATTGCCGGTGCAAAGAAACAACACATTGCGTGGGCTGGCGAGCATGTGCGTGGAAACTGACATAGTCCGGAGAAAGACGAACGCGCTTTCAGATATACCTTGTGACGCGGATTACAACCTGAAAGTCTTCCGGCATGCCCAAAGTCCTGGTTCTGGCGCCCTACCCCCTTCCCGAACCGCAGATGGCCCTGCGGCGGGCTCAGGTCGATGCCGCCAAAGTCGCGGCCGGAATGACATTTGAATTCCGCGGCGCCAAGGTCGCCCCGGTCAACTACGTCAGTGCCCACGACAATTTGCTTGCCGATATCGGTATGTTCGAAGCGGGCATGCACGCCGACGACGAAGGATTCGACGCGGTGTGCATCGATACCGTGAGCGATGCCGGGGTCTCGGCGCTGCGTTCGGTCCTCGACATCCCGGTGGTCGGCCCCGGCCGCGCGGCGATGCTCCATGCGCTGACGTGGGGCGACCGCTTCGGCATCCTGACCATGTGGCGTCAGTGGAAGCCGCTGTATACGAAAGTCATGCGTGATGCTGGAATTAGCCATGCCTGCGCGTCGATCCGGTCCATTGATGTCGATCCCGATAGCCAAAATCTGTTGACCGGCAAGTACGATGAAGTCGTCGCCAAATTGATCGACGCCGGCCGGCATGCGGTCGAAGACGACGGCGCCGACGTGCTGATGTTGGGTTCGACGACCATGCACCAGGCCCACGCCGATGTTGCCGCGGCCTTGCCCGTGCCGCTGATCAATCCCGGCCCTCTTGCCTACAAACTGATCGAGGCCGCCTTGGCGTTGGGACTTCGCCAAAGCCGCGTTGCCCACCCCAAACCGCGCGTAGACAAACGGGCCGTTTTCGCAGCCATGATGGCGGCAGCGGAAAAATCCGACCCCTGAGTTGTCACGTAAACAGGGTATGTCCGAACAGCCCGTTCTCGTGTGGTTTCGCCAAGATTTGCGCCTCGCCGATAATCCGGCCCTTGCTGAGGCGGTTAAAACCGGCAAACCGGTCCTCGCGCTCTACATCCTTGATGACGCGACACCGGGGAAATGGGCCATGGGCGGCGCGAGCCGGTGGTGGCTGCATGGTTCTCTAAAGGAGCTGAGCGAGAATCTGAAGCGCCATGGGGTGCAGTTGATCTTGCGGCGCGGCCGGGCCGCTGACGTCCTCGATGCGATCATTACCGCAAGCGGCGCGGACACAGTGTATTGGAACCGCCAATACGAACCCTACGCCATCGCGCGCGACAAGGACCTGAAAGCGAGCCTCAAAAGCCGCAACATTTCGGCCGAGAGTTTCGGGGCATCGCTGTTATTCGAGCCATGGGAATTGAAATCCCAATCTGGAACGCCGTTTAAAGTTTTCACGCCGTTCTACAAGACCGCCCTGAAATTGCCGCCACCACGCAAGCCGCTTCCCGCGCCGAAATCGATCGTCGCCAGCGACAAAACACTCCCGGGCAATAACCTGCGCGATTGGGGATTGTTGCCGCTAAAACCCGATTGGGCCGCAGGCTTGCGCAAAGCATGGGCCCCGGGTGAAGTGGGTGCGGAAAAGAGGCTTAAGGATTTTTTGGCCGGAAAAATCGGTGGATACCAAAGAGGGCGCGATATTCCGGGCGAACAGCTTACATCGCGCCTCTCGCCTCATCTTCATTTCGGCGAGATCAGCCCGCAT
>JAGREB010000058.1 GCA_020446775.1 Paracoccaceae bacterium | reverse complement strand
TTCGCAGCCATCACAGCACCTCCGGCGCCAGCGAAATAATCTTCATGTGATTTTTCGCGCGCAGTTCACGCGGCACGGGCCCGAAGATACGGGTGCCGACCGGCTCTTTATTGTTGTTCACCAGCACAGCCGCATTGCGGTCGAAACGGATCACGGTGCCATCGGGGCGGCGGATATCGAACGCGGTGCGCACAACCACAGCCTTCATCACCTGGCCCTTTTTCACGCGGCCGCGCGGAATGGCGTCCTTTACCGAGACGACGATGACATCGCCGACCGAGGCATACTTGCGTTTCGAACCGCCGAGTACCTTGATGCACATTACGCGGCGCGCACCGGAATTGTCGGCGACTTCGAGATTGGATTGTTGCTGGATCATGAGTGTACGTCCTTTGCCAAGCCCAATGGGTTACTCGGCTTGCTCCTGCACCAGTTCCCACTGCTTGGTCTTGGACAACGGGCGGCATTCTTGAATGCGCACGGTGTCGCCGACCTTGCAGGCGTTGTTCGGGTCGTGCGCCGCGTACTTCTTACTGCGGCGGATAAACTTCTTGTAGATCGGGTGCATATAACGGCGTTCGACGCGGACAACGATGGTCTTGTCCTGCTTGTCGCTGACGACCACACCCTGGAGAATTCGCTTCGGCATAACCTATTCCTTTTCGGCGTTTCCGCTTACGACGCGCGCTGGCGTTCGCCGAGCACAGTCTTGATTTGCGCAATCTCGCGCCGCACCAGACGCACCTGGGCAGTGTTCGCCAGCTGACCCGACGCTTTCTGGAAGCGCAGATTGAACTGTTCTTTCTTGAGTTCGCCGAGACGCGTGTTCAACTCGTCGAGTGTCTTTGTCTTGATATCCGCTGCTTTCGCCATCGTCGTTTTCCTTGCCCGTGCCTGCCGCGCTTAACCGATACGCGTGACAAACTTGGTCTTGATCGGCAGCTTGGCCGCCGCCAACGCAAAACCTTCACGCGCGGTCGCTTCCGGCACGCCGTCCACTTCGAACATCACGCGGCCCGGCTTCACGCGGCACACCCAGTATTCCGGCGTCCCCTTGCCCGAGCCCATGCGCACTTCGGCCGGCTTACGCGACACCGGCAGATCCGG
This sequence comes from Paracoccaceae bacterium, assembly GCA_020446775.1. Classification (GTDB taxonomy): domain Bacteria; phylum Pseudomonadota; class Alphaproteobacteria; order Rhodospirillales; family Rhodospirillaceae; genus VGEM01. The sequence continues at coordinate 3,141 of JAGREB010000058.1, read as the reverse complement.
GAAAATCCGAATCCAGACGCGGCCTTGACGCTTCAAGAAGCGGGTCAGCGCCCGGCGCGCCGCTTCGATCTGACGCGCGGTGATGCGCTCAGGCTCCAGCGCCTTAAGGCCGAAATTGCCGAAGTTCAGCGTGCTGCCGCCCTTCGTTTCGCCCTTGATGCGGCCCTTAAAGGCCTTGCGATACTTGGTTCGCTTCGGTTGTTGCATCGTCGTATCCGATCACATTCCTGTCGTGGCGCGGCCTTTAGGGACGCGCGCCTTGATCCGCGGCGCGCTTATCTTGCGCCATCGGGTCGTGTTCCATGATCTCGCCCTTGAACACCCACACCTTGACGCCGCACGTGCCGTAGGTGGTCTTGGCGGTACCTTCGCCGTAATCGATGTCCGCACGCAGGGTGTGCAACGGCACGCGGCCTTCGCGGTACCACTCCATACGGGCGATTTCGGCGCCGCCGAGACGGCCGGAGCAATTGATCCGGATCCCTTCGGCACCCAAACGCATGGCGGCCTGGACGGCGCGCTTCATGGCGCGGCGGAAAGCGACGCGGCGTTCCAACTGCTGGGCGATATTTTCGGCTACCAGCGCGGCATCGAGTTCCGGCTTGCGAATTTCGATGATGTTGAGGCTGACCTCGTTGCCAGTCATCTTCTGAAGGTCTTTGCGGATCAGCTCGATATCCGCGCCCTTCTTACCGATGACGACACCAGGCCGCGCGGTATGAATCGTGACGCGCGCCTTCTTGGCCGGACGCTCGATAACGATCCGCGACACACCGGCCTGTTGCAACCGTTCGCGCAGGTATTCACGAATTTTGATATCTTCGTGCAGCATCCGTCCGTATTCGCCGCGGCCCGCGACCCAGCGCGAATCCCACGTGCGATTGATGCCGAGACGCAGCCCGACCGGATTGACCTTCTGACCCATGTTAGGCGGTCTCCTTTTGCTCTTCGCGTTCGCGCACAATGATCGTCAGGCTCGCGAACGGTTTGACGACGCGGCCGGCGCGGCCACGCGCACGAGCGTGAAAACGCTTCATGACCAGCGCCTTGCCGACGAACGCCTGGGCGACGACCAGACGGTCGACGTCGAGCTGGTGATTGTTTTCGGCATTGGCGATGGCGGACTGGAGCACGCGCTTGACGTCGCGCGCGACGCGGCGCGGGTTGAACGACAACTCGGCCAGCGCGGCTTCGGCGCTTTTGCCCCGGATCGCTTCGGCAACCAAATTGAGCTTGCGGGGGCTGACACGGATCGAACGCGAAAACGCGCGCGCTTCCATTTCACCGACCCTGCGCGGGTTTGATTTTTGACCCATGGCTTAACCCTTCTTCGCCGGCGCCGTTCCACCAACCGCGGCCTTTTTATCGCCGGAGTGACCGTGGAACGTCCGTGGCGGCGCAAATTCGCCGAACTTGTGGCCGATCATGTTCTCGGTCACGAGTACCGGAACATGTTTGTGCCCGTTGTGGACACCGAATGTCAGGCCGACGAATTGCGGCATGATGGTTGAGCGGCGCGACCAGGTCTTGATGACCTCGTTGCGACCAGACGAGCGTACAGTTTCCGCCTTCTTCAGCAGATAACCGTCCACGAAGGGACCTTTCCAAACCGAACGAGCCACGTGCGTCCTCCGTTCCCTTACGCTTTCTTCTTCGACTGATGACGGCTGCGCATGATCAGGCGCTGCGTCTTCTTATTGGTGCGGGTGCGCTTGCCTTTGGTCGGCTTGCCCCACGGCGTCACCGGATGACGGCCGCCCGCGCTCTTACCTTCACCGCCACCCAAGGGGTGGTCGACCGGGTTCATCGACACGCCGCGGTTATGCGGCCGGAAACCCATCCAGCGCGTACGACCCGCCTTGCCGATCTTGATGTTCTGATTGTCGGGATTAGAGACCGCGCCGACCGTCGCCATGCATTCGGCGCGCACCAGACGCAACTCGCCGGAAGCCAAGCGCAACTGCGCATAACCGGCGTCCTTACCGACCAACTGCACGTAACAACCGGCGGACCGGGCGATCTGCCCGCCACGGCCGATCTTGAGCTCGACATTATGAACGATCGTGCCGACTGGCATGTTCTTGAGCGGCATCGCGTTGCCAGGTTTGATATCCGCAGATTCAGCGGCGATCACCTGATCACCCACCTTCAAGCGCTGCGGTGCCAGGATATAGGCCTGTTCGCCGTCCTTGTAGGTGATCAAGGCGATGAACGCGGTGCGATTCGGATCGTATTCAAGCCGTTCCACGGTGCCGACGACATCGCGTTTCGCACGCTTGAAATCGACGGTGCGATAGCGCTGCTTATGACCGCCGCCACGAAAACGCACGGTGACGCGGCCGGTGTTATTGCGGCCGCCGGCCGAGCTTTGACCTTCGGTCAGCTTCTTGACCGGCTTGCCCTTGTGGAGCTCGCTCCGGTCAATGAGAACGGTGCCGCGCAGCGACGGGGTAACCGGATTAAATGTCTTCAATGCCATGGCTTAAAGTCCCGTAGTCACGTCGATCGACTGACCTTCGGCCAGCGTGACGATGGCTTTCTTGACGTCATTGCGACGGCCGCGGCGGCCGCGGAAAATCTTGGTCTTGCCCTTGGCGATCAGCGTGTTGACGCCGGTCACGTTGACTTTAAACAGCGCTTCCACCGCCTGCTTGATTTCAGGCTTGGTCGCGGTCAACGGCACCTTGAACATGACTTGATTGTGCTGCGAGGCGAGCGTGGCTTTTTCGGTGATCAGCGGCGCGCTGATCAGGTCGTAAAGCTCTGGCGCGATCGCGTCTTTGTCTTTCTTGCTCATGCCAAACGCTCCTCGAGACCGGCAACCGCGGCCTTGGTCAGGACCAGCGTGTCGCGGCGCAGAATGTCGTAGACGTTGACGCCCTGCGTCGGCAGCACGTCGATACCTTTAATATTGCGTGCCGCGCGCACGAAACCGTCATCAATGGACTTGCCGTCGACGATCAAGGCCGACGCCCAGCCGAGCTTCTTGATGCGGCCGGCGAGCGCCTTGGTCTTGGCGTCGCCAAGTTTGGCTTCGTCGATCACCACCAACTTGCCGTCCTTGGCCTTCGACGACAGCGCCGACATCAGACCCAAACGGCGGATCGCTTTGGGCAAGCTGTGCGTGTGGCTGCGCACGAC
>JAGREB010000549.1 GCA_020446775.1 Paracoccaceae bacterium | reverse complement strand
CCAAGACAACGCCCAGGATTATTGTTGGGATAATGGCCGAACCCAACAGGCGCACGGAAAACAATTTGGCTCGAGTAATCGTCATTTCTTTTTCTCGGGGTGGACGATGAACGCCGCGTAGGCGCCGACGTCGATAGCGGTCGATAGGTGAGTGCATTGACCGGTTTCGGGATCGGGATATCCATCGGCGAGTTGGTGACCGGCGACATACATGGCCGGGCAGTCGGCCGACGTTGTGGCATGTCCCACCATGCCGCCGACGTAATACAGGAATTGATCGAGATTATAGTAGCCGGTGATCTGGCCTTCGGCGGTCGCCCCGTCGGGCGAAATAACCATGCGGAGTCCGAAGTCGCGAATGACCGGGTGCATGAACCCGTAGTTGCCATAGAACGGCAGTTTCACGTCGCCCCGCTCCGTCGTCAGGACTCCGTCTTTGATCGAGCCCTCGAGTGTGTCGCCGTAGCGGTTTTCCCCGTACTTATCGATGTCGATGTTGTAGCTCGAGTAAGGCAACGGCCTTCCGGAGCCGTCGAGCGCGAATTGGTTGGTTGAACGGTGGAAAGCGACGGTCACGTGATCCGAGTTGCGGGGGTCGGTGACGCCGGTGACTTCGATCAGGATCATCCCCAGTCCGCTAGTCCCACGGCCTTCGTGGGCGTTCAACTCGGGCAAGCCGCCTTTGCGCCAGCCATAAATGCACCCGATCAACCGATACATTTGGTTATCGATGCCGGGAGTGCCGTCCGGGTGGGTGAATTTTTCATGCGCGCAGCTCTTCGGCGTCGCGCGCCCGTCCAGCGTCCCATCGAGATTGGCGCCATATCCGTACTTGCCTTCGACGACGCGCATCGGCGGATCCGTCACGACCGTCGGGTTGAGGCAAACGTTTTCGCCATTTGGACCGCGCCGCATCGCCCAAGGCAGCCGGTTCAGGTTGGGGAAAAGGCCGTTCTGGGTAATCTCGGCGCGCTCCTCCCGCGAGGTGCTTCGCCACCAGATCTCGTCATAACTTGGCGTCAGCCCGTCGGGGCATTCATCGTTAAACTTGCTGTTGTAAACCGCGGTAAACCAATCGCGGATAACGAAACCGAGCGTGCCGCTTTCCGGCACAGGCGCGGCAGCAATGGCGGTCGTCCGCAGGCTAAGCGCCAGACAAAGACCGAGAAGACACGTTATCTGTTTTTTTCGTGCGGATCGGGACATCGCCTTGGCGTATCCTAGCGTTTGCCAATATCGCAAATCGGAAGCGGCAATTATCGGTCGAGGATGAGCCAGAATCGGTCAAAAGTCGATGTCGTTTCGACCCCGCGTATCGCGTTGCCGCTTGGTGAACGGGCGGTTTCTATGAGTTTTCGCGGTCGATGCCGCGCCGTGGCGATTGCAGTCGTCGCAATCTGGATAACGCAAACGTCGATTCCGCTCACGCCGGCATCGCAGGCGAGATTGAAAATGAGGCGATGTATGAGCGGCATCTCAAACAAGTAGAGATTCCCGAGATTCGCTCGGCTCTGCAACGGCTTCAACGTGCGTCGAAAGAGAATCATCTGCCCGCGTTTCGCCGTTGCCTTGAACGCGAGAAGGCCCAAAAGGGAAGACCAAGAGGTCGGCCTGGGAACGCTGGATGCGGCGGTCGGCGAAGAAGGTGCGAGTAAGGGGTTGATCTTTTATGTTTGCGAGCGGCTCTTGTCTCTTCGATCTTGCTGCGAGAATCGGATCGTCCGCCGCTGACTGAATCTATCCTTTCCTCGTTTGCCGGATTTCCCGGTAACCTTTGGCCGTTTTCAGATGGCGCTGTACTCAGTTACGATGCTGATTGAACCATTGCCCAGCGAAATAGTTCATGTCGGCACCAATCGAAAAAGGGGTAGTTATGCCAAGGCCGGACCGAAGGACGATATTATCGACGGCGGCTGCGTCAATAGTCATGGGAAACGGCGTCCTTGCCGGATCATCCAAACCGGCATGGACAGCAACAGGGTCCACAAACCTGCAGCAGGTACCGATCTCCCCACGCAATATCCGCGGGAAGATTCTATACGTCGGCGACGACAAAAAGGAACGCGGGCGCGAGTGGTTCGGGTTCACGTTTAGAAAGGATGGCCAGATTACACTACGCGCCTATTGTGAGATGGACGATATCCAGCTCGAACGAGACGTCGTTTATACGATGGACCACAAGTTTCGTCCCCTTGATTGCTTCATACGCCTACACAAGGATGGAAAGTTCCTCGGCACCGGGTGGATTCGCGTCTCCGATACCGAAGTCGAATGTGAAGTATTCAATTCCGGCTTCGGACGTGTCCAACAAATTTTTCCCTTAACCTCTCCTGCACTCAATCTTGGGGCGCATCCTTTGGCCAACGATGCTCTGGTCTTAGCGTCATTTGATCATTCCAGGCCGGAACGCGTTCAAACTCAAAGCGGATGGCTGACTACGTCGCCATTGCTTTATGGGTCGGCTGGACCACTCATCGGCATGCGAAGCGGGACCATTGAATACGTCGGTCCGGAACGCATCACTGTACCCGCCGGAATATTCGATACTCACCACTATCGCTTTCCACCCACACCCGGAAACGCACTCCATCCGAGCGGCACTCCTGGATCCGAAGATATATGGGTGACCCACCCTCATTACACTTTCGTCCGCGCTGAAGTGTATGGGTACCTCACAAATGAAACTGGTTACGGCTACTACGAACTCGCCGAACTCGAGTATTTGTGACCGGAATGAATCACAATGAGCCAATGCATGACTCAAGATTTGGTATCAGAGAAACCAAATTTTCACGCGTGACAGCGCTTCCCCTTCGCTAAATAGGATGAGGCACTGAATCTGGTTGCGCCTCGGGGGCTGCGTCCTGAAAAACTTTCAGGCGGCGGCAATGTTGGTCCAGTTCGCAAATTGCCGGGAATGGCGCGAGGTCGACGCCAAAGCGCCGGGCGTTGTACATCTGCGGAACGAGAATGCACTCCGCGTATCCGGCCGCCTCACCGCCAATAAATTGTGTTTGCCGGTTGGACGCCAACGCTTCGAACCCCTCGAATCCAGTGGCAATCCAGTGCTTGGCCCACGCCGCGACCTTTTCTTCGTCCGCGTTCAGCTTGGCGCGGAGATAGTTGAGAACGCGCAGGTTCTGAATCGGGTGCACATCAACGGCGAGAACTTGGGCAATCGCCCGTACTCTGGCGCGTTCCAGCGGGTCGGCCGGCAGCAACGCTGGGTCGGGCGAGGTCTCGTCCAAGTACTCGATGATTGCCAGCGACTGAGCGATACGAAAGCCGCCCGGTAATTCGAGGACGGGAACCAAACCCTGCGGGTTGACCTTCTTGAAATCCGGCGCGCCTTGCTCGCCGGTTCTCAAATCGACGGCGATCTGCTCGAACGGCAGGCCTTTTAAGTTCAGGGCAATCCGAACACGATAAGCCGCTGACGACCGCCAATACCCGTAAAGCTTCATCGCGCCCCGCCGACCACACGGACTTCCTGCTCGATCGCACCAAAGATCGAATTTCCGTTTTGCGCCAACATCTCGATCTTGACCGTATCGTCACCGGTCAGAAAGGGCGTTACCGGGGCGCCCTGCACAATTGTTTCAACCGTGCGGATTTCGGCAATGCACGAATATCCGACACCGCCCTGCGAACATGGGCGTCCAGGTCCGCCGTCGGCCCCTTTGTTGGAAACCGTCCCCGACCCGATGATCGTTCCTGCGCAAAGAGGCCGCGTCTTCGCCGCGTGGGCAATCAGATCGGCGAATGAAAAAGTAACGTCCCGCCCTGCATCGGCGCGCCCAAAGGGCTGCCCGTTCAAGTCGACATTCAGCGGCAAGTGGACCAGGGAATTCTTCCAGGCGGCACCGAGTTCATCGGGTGTGACCGCAACCGGGGAGAAAGCGCTGGAGGGTTTGGATTGGAAGAATCCGAAGCTTTTGGCGAGTTCTCCGGGGATCAGATTCCGCAGCGAGACGTCGTTGACCAGCATCACGAGCATAATGTGCGCCGCTGCCGCGCTCGCCGGCACACCCATCGGCACGTCGTCGGTGATGA
>JAGREB010000548.1 GCA_020446775.1 Paracoccaceae bacterium | reverse complement strand
CTTCGACACCGGCGGCATCAGCCTCAAGAACCCCGGCGGCATGTGGGATATGAAGTGGGACATGGCCGGCGCCGGCGCGGTGGCGGGCACCATGGCCGCGCTCGCGCGCCGCAAGGCGAGGGTCAATGTGATCGGGCTGTGCGGCCTGGTCGAGAACATGCCCGATGCCAACGCCCAGCGTCCCGGCGACGTGGTGACATCGATGTCGGGTCAGACGATTGAAGTTCAAAACACCGATGCCGAGGGACGGCTGGTCTTGTGCGACGTGCTTTGGTACGCGCAGGAAAAATACAAGCCGCGCGCCATTGTCGACCTCGCCACGCTCACGGGCGCGATCATCGCGACGTTGTCCGAACACTACGCGGGGCTGTTCTCCAACAACGACGACCTTGCCAACCGCTTGTTCAAGGCGGGTCAGGACACCGGCGAACGGCTGTGGCGCTTACCGATGGGCGACGAATACGACCGCGATTTGAAAAGCCTGATCGCGGACATGAAAAACATCGGCGGCGGCAAGGCGGGCTCGATCACTGCCGCGCAATTCCTGCAACGCTTCATCAAGGATACGCCCTGGGCGCACCTCGACGTGGCCGGAACGGTGTGGACCGAAAAAGGCACGCCACTGTCGGCCCCCGGCGCGACCGGATATGGCGTCCGTCTGCTGAACCGGTTTATCGCCGACAATTACGAGTGAAATCTGCGGGCGACCCGATGCGCCTTCGCTTTGCCGCCCGCGCGGTTGGGCGGTACACTCGGCGTCATATTTCATTTAGGAGACGGCGATGGGCGAAGTCCTCAATCTCAAATCTTCGAAGGTGCGCGAGCAGGTCACCGAAGAAGAATGGCGTCTGCGTGTCGACCTTGCCGCCTGCTACCGGTTGTGCGCGCTCTATGGCTGGAACGACTTTATCTTCACCCACATTTCGGCGCGCCTGCCGGGTGAAGACCGGCATTATTTGATCAATCCGTTCGGTTTGTTCTTCGATGAGATCACGGCGTCGAGCCTGGTCAAGATCAACAGCGAAGGCGAGATCCTGCTCGACGAAACCGGGCTCGGCTACAACATCGGCGGATACGTAATTCACGGCGCGGTCCATGCGGCGCGCGACGACGCCCATTGCGTGATCCACCTTCATACGCGCGAAGGCGTGGCGGTGTCGGGGCAGAAGGCGGGATTGTTGCCGCTCAATCAGAATTCTCTCACCCTGATGCATGATGTCGCCTACCACGACTTCGAAGGCGTCGCGCTCGACACCGACGAACGCGAGCGGCTGGTCGAACATGTCGGGACCAAGAACCATGTCATCCTGCGCAACCACGGCTTGCTCACTTTGGGCCGCACCGTCGCCGAAGGTTTTGTGCGCATGCACGCGTTGCACGAAGCTTGCGCCTTGCAGGTGATGACCTTGGCCGGCGGCGTCGAAATCGGCTATCCGTCGCAAGAAGCGCAAGAGAAAGTACGCCAGCAAACTTCGGGCCGCCGGCGTCCCGGAAGCCCCGCCGACGGCGGCTCGCCTACGCCGCCCGGCGCAAACCGTATGTCTGTTCCCGATCTTGCGTGGGCGGGCTTGTTGCGCAAGCTCGAGCGTATTGATCCCAGTTACAAAAATTGATCCAGGTTTACGTTATGAATGTACAAGCATGTGTGTTGGCCGCTGGTTTGATCTTGGCGTCGGGCTCGGCCATGGCCGCGCCGGTCGCCGCAACCGGTGCGCCGACCGAGTTGACAGCTGCTCAATTGATGGACCAGCTCGGTCTCGAGGAAAGCAATACCGCGGCGCGCGATTTGCCCGGTTGGCACAAGCCCAATGCAATGGTCGTGGTCGTCGATAGTCCCGAACGGTTGGACTGGTTCCGCGCGTCGTTGCCTGCCGACGTGACGTTGTGGCCGGCAAAAGACGCCGACGATTCGGTGATTGTCGCCGACGCGCACAAGGATACGGTCTCGGCCGTGGTCGGTGTGGGGTGCCGCCCCGACCTGATCGCCGCCACGCCGAACCTGCATTGGCTGCAAGCGCCGTTCGCGGGTATCGAAGCATGCGCGAGAATTCCGCAGGTCCGCGACGGCAGCTATCTCATCACCAATATGCAAGGCGTGCCGTCGCCGCGCATCGCCGAGCATGTCATCGCGATGATGTTCTATTTCGCGCGCGGCCTCGATCACTACGCCGCTTTGCAGCGTGCCGAACAATGGGACCGCATGGCCGTGCCGCCCAGCCAGATGTGGGCGGTGAGCAGCAAAACCATGCTGGTGGTCGGCCTCGGAACCATCGGCATCAATACCGCGCGGCTTGCCCACGGCCTCGGCATGCGCGTGATCGCGACGCGCAATTCCAAGCGCGAAGGCCCCGAGTTTGTCGATTACGTCGGGCTTTCGGACGAATTACCCGAGCTGTTGGCCCAAGCCGACGTGGTCGTGAATGCCCTGCCGTCGACCGCCCAAACCCGCCACCTGTTCAATGCGGCGATGTTCGCGCGCATGAAACGCTCGGCTTTGTTCATCAATGTCGGGCGGGGCAATACGGTCGTCACCGACGATTTGGTCGCCGCGCTGAATGACGGCACGATCGCCGGCGCCGGTCTCGACGTTCAGGATCCCGAGCCGGTGCCGCCCGGGCATCCGCTGTGGAGCGCGCCGAACCTGCTCATTACGCCGCACAGTTCAGGCTTCAGCGATGTCGGCCAAAGCGCCTATTGGGACGTATTGCGCGAGAACATGCGCCGTTACGTTGCCGGCGACAAAATGCTCTCGGTGGTCGATCTCAAACGCGGGTATTGAAGCCGTCTAACTCTGGAAGAACGGCTCGACCGTGCCCTTCAGTTTGACGGTCATCGGGTTGCCGTAGCGGTCGCGCGACGTCCCGGCCGCCACCAGGATCCAACCTTCCGGCACAGAATACTCAAGTACGTCGGTGCGTTCCTTCCCGTTGAAACGAATGCCGACGCCTTTCGTCAGCGCCGCTTCGTCGTAATGCGGGCTTTTCGGATTGATGCTCAAATGGTTCGGCGGCACGTCGGTCATGAGTCACGAAGCCTTTGTTCGGGGGCGCGCATATCGCGCTACTGTTACAGAACTTTCCGAAAAAAAGAAAACCACCCAACAGATGTCCTGAAAATCGATGCGGTCTGCGGCAACCCTTTACCTCGGTCGCGCGTATAAGTTTATCGGATTCACTCCGGCCTCAAATGGGATGCAGGTGAATATGAAAACTGGTTTGAAACTCTTGGTCGCCGCCGCGTCAGTGTGCATGGCTTTGGCCGCGATTCCGGCCCGGGCCGCGCTGATCACCCAGTTCTGGGATTTTTCGTTCGATTACGACGAAACCAGTATCGGTTCGGGAACGCCGTCATACAGCACAGTCGCCGGTACGCTTTCGTTCACCTACGATAGTGCGACGCCGTCCAGCCTGTTCCACCAAGCGGTCGACAGCATCGCGTTCACGATACCCGGCGGACTATTTCACACCAGCGATATCTATTTCGATTTGCGTCTCGGCCCCGACTTGAATTTTCCGCCCCTCGGCTCTGAACCCCGTTACGAATTCTCAATCTACTACGATACCGAGCCGGTATTCTTGAACAATGCATCCGATTGGTTGATGCGTGCGGCAGGCATCGGTTTTCCCGGCGATGAATTCGTTTTTGGGTCGTATCCAATTGCCCTCGATTTCTTTACGAGTAGCGGCAACGTATCCGAATACGCCTTTTTCTCCTTTGCCCCTACTCAGGTTGTCTCAACCACGTCGCTGGCCGGTGGTGGTGGAGATGTGCCCGTCCCGGGCTCGCTCGCGCTGCTGGGACTAGGCCTTGCGGGGGCCGGGGCATTCGCGCGCCGCGGCCGCGTGGCCGCGACAGCATAGCTCTCGCCCGGTTCCGTCAGGCCGACCGCCCAGAATTTGGGCGCGCTTCCGGTCATGGAAATGGACCGGGTCGACCCCCTAGGAATGGTAGCCGAGGGGTGATTTCGTCAATCCAATGTGTCCCGAATCGGCTTTGGGAGGCGCTGCGCGCCCATGACGGAGCCCAACCGATACGCGACTGTCCCAAGACCGATTCGCCCGGGGTCCTGCCAAGGTATTGGTATTTCTTGACTTCCCAAGGCCGCGCGCTAAATATTGCGGCGTGAGCAATCGGCTTTCGAACAGCCTTGACTACAGCGTCCCTCATCACCAGCACGTCCTCTGGGCCGCCCTGCAAGACATCCCAGACGAAGAAGGTTGTTAGATGCACCGCGATGGTCGCGGTGTGCACGACCATGCGCATGCGCATGGAAATTGACTAAGAGAGAGAAACGACATGCCTACAGGCACCGTGAAGTGGTTCAACACGCAAAAGGGTTATGGCTTCATTCAACCGAGCGATGGCGGCAAGGATGTGTTCGTG
>JAGREB010000547.1 GCA_020446775.1 Paracoccaceae bacterium | reverse complement strand
GAAAAGACGATCCCGATGGTGCCCTAGGGCGCGTTGCGGAACAAGGCGGAACACGCAAATTCTCAGCAAAACACACTGCTGAATTCGCTCGTGGCGGCGTGATCGCCGTTCGCACGCCGCAGCCCCTCGTCTACACTAACTCCTGTCACTGGTGCACAAATTGGAGACTTATCAAACACGACAACACGGGGAAGGAGACATGCAATGCTCGAATTGAACAGGCGGTCGCTGTTTTCAGCGGCGACCATGGCGATGGCAGGAGGAGGAGCGACTTCAATGGCAAATGCCGCTGACAAGAAAAACAATCTCGGACCCGGCAAGGCTTCGCCCTATGTCCGCAACATGCGTGGAAAAATTCTCTACATCGGCGACGACGACCAGGAACGCGGCCGCGAATGGTTTAGTTTCAGTTTCCGCGAAGACGGCCAGATCACGCTCAGGGCTTTTTGCGAGATCGACGACGCGCGGGTCGAACGCGATGTCGTTTATACGATGAGCAGCGATTTTCGACCCCTGGACTGTTTCGTCCGGCTGCATTCGCGCGGCCAGTTTCTCGGAACCGGTTGGATCAGAATCACCGACACGTCCGCGGATTGCGAAGTCTTCAACACAACATTCGGGCGTATTTCTCAAAGCATTCCGTTGACCGAACCGGCTTTGACGCTGGGCTCGCACCCCCTGGCCTGCGATGCGCTTGTCCTTCCTGGCTATAATCACAAGAATCCCGAGAAGATCCAGGCACGCAGCGGCGGCTTGTCGACGTCGCCCCTGCTTGACGGCGCAAGTGGGCCGCTATTGAGCATCTCAACGGGATTGATCGAATACGTCGGGCCGGAAACGATCAAAACAGCGGTTGGGACGTTCGATGCCCATCACTACCGGTTTCCGCCCAAACCCGGGGCGCCGACCCATGCCAATGGGACGCCGACGTCGGAAGACATTTGGGTCACGCATCCCGACTACACCTTCGTGCGCGCCGAGGTTCACGGCTATCTCAAGAACAAGACCGGCTTCGGACGTTACGAGCTTGTCGAATTCGAAACCTAACCGACACAGACGCGCTCCGGCCGCACCTTGGTGCGGCCGGAGTTTCGTCCATGTCCTGGGCTTCGACCGCTAACGCTGTATGTATTCGCCCGGCGCGCGCCCTTCGCTTTCGCCAAGCGGTGTCATGATTTCTTTCATGGTCACCAGCAGAACGGTACACGGTTCCCACCCCATCGTGCGGATCGCGTGACCCTTGCCCGAGACGTCCTGCATCAACCAGGTATCGCCGCGGGCGAAATACCGCTTCTCGCCGGTGGATGTGGTCACTTCCATCTTGCCCGACAGCATGGCACAGCACCGCGGCGCATCGGTCGGCTTGAAGTCCTGGAAATGGCCGGGTTGCGTTTCCCAGATCTGCCAATGGACGACGTCCTGAACGCGTTCCTTCTTGCTATCGGGCGGATTGGCGGACTCGACGTACTCGAAATAGGAGTCGCCGTTATCGTCGGTATACAGGCTCGAGAGTTTCATGGCTGGCGCTCCGCTTATTTCTTGATCTCGAGTGGGCCGATATCGGTGGGCTCGCCCGGCAGATAAAGATTGAACACGGTCGGGACCACCGTGCTGCGCAAGTTCGAGTGATGCAGCGCACCGGGGCGCACGTACAGAAGGTCGCCGGTGCAGAAGCGCCACGTCGCGCCGTTCTGCATGATGTTGTCCATGTGCCCGCTCATCCAGGCAATGATGTGCGGTTCACCGCCGAGATGTTGCTCGTAAATCCCGCCCGGCGGATCGTAGCCCGGTTCGCTGCGCGTGAGTTCACCGGTGAAACGCATGCCAATTCGCCAATACGCGCCCGGTTGCGGTTCGCTGATCGCTTCCGTGTCGCTGATTTTTTTCAACGGGACATCGATCAGACCCGGCGTGCTGCGGCCATTGGCATCGATACCGATTTCAAAAATTTTCATGTACGCCTCCTGATCAGATCGAAGCCGAGGGCGGAACGCCGGGATTGACCAGCGCATCGGTGGCAATGAACATTGAACCGTCTTCGAGCGGTTCCCACCAACCTTCATTGCCGATTTTTTCGCGCAACGCGTCGCCGGCGGCCAGTTCGAGCATCTGGTCACCTTCTTTCCGGCGAAACCTGCCCTTCGGGATGTAGATCAGGACATCTGTCCGCGAGATCGTGAACGAACCGGTGCGCCCACCGGTCGAATACGTCGCAACCCGGATCGAGTTGCCGTCGAAAACGTAACGTTGCACCGATTGGCGAAGCGCCGTCTTCGGCGCATTTTTCATATCATCGGGTTTGCTGGCACTGATAATTGCGCCGTTTTCTTCCCAGATCAGGGTCTTTGAAACCTTCGCATCCTTCGCGGCCACGATCGAGGCCTTGTTTTCGCTTGCGGCCGAACTGACGACGTACGTCAGGAGCACGAGATCCTCCCTCGCCTTCTTGTCGGTGATATAACCGGCGGGGAGATACAGGGCGTCACCTTTTTTGATCTTCACCGGCTTGCCGGGAAAACCCATTAGCGGCGTCAGAGTCGCCGAACCTTGCAAAACGAGAATTTCGGTCTCGAACGTAATCATGTGGGCGACGGGCATGCCCTTTTTCCATGTCAGCACCCGGATCGCGCCGCTCGGAAAATCATATAGCTTGGCTTCGTAGCGCGACGCATCTTGCGGCGCACGCCCGAGCGCGGATTGGGATCCGGCAATGCGGTAGGGCCCCGTCGGCCCCTTGGGGTCGTACCACTCGGCGAAAGTCCCAACCTTGGCGGCAGCGGCAGGGATATGGACAACGTTGCCCTGGTTCTTGACAACGCCGGAGTAAGCGGCCGCCGCCTGTGCCGTCGAAATGATCCGTGGACTCTCGCCCCCAAACAGACGGGGCATCAACGGCACAGCAAGCGACGCCGCACCGGCACCTAAAGCACGCCGCAACACGGCGCGGCGATGTGTATG
>JAGREB010000546.1 GCA_020446775.1 Paracoccaceae bacterium | reverse complement strand
GCATGCCCATCGACGTGTTCTGGCAAACCGGCGCGCCACCTGACGGGCTTTGGCTTCCCGACCAAGGAGTCGCGCCCTATCGGGGCCGGGGTTGATCCCGTGGCGCAAACCGCAAAAGCCCTTTTTATTGTCGCCACGATTCCCTTCATCGTTCTCGGCACTCTGCACAACCTATACATGCTCATGGATCGGTGGCGCCCGTCGCGTATCACGCCGTCCGATCCCGCGGTCCGCGCGGCGATGGAAGGCGCGCGGTTGCGTATTCATCGCACGACCGACATGTGGCGTGCCTGGGTCGGGTTCAATTTCAGTCATGGATTGGGCGCTATCGTGTTCGGTTTGGTCTTTCTCCTGTTGGCGCTGGATGACTTCGCACGATTGTCCGGAACCCGGCCCCTTATGGTGATTGCGACGGCCGTGCCGCTGATTTACCTGTACCTTGCAATCCGCTACTGGTTCATCGTTCCTATTATTGGCATCGGCATTGGTGCTGCGGCCATGCTCGGCGCTTTTGCCCTCTCGTTTTGAGAAAACGCCGACATTTACACTTGGCTGGTGCGTCATGACGAATCGCTTTGCCGGAAAGACTGCATTCGTCGCCGACGCCGCGTCTGTGTTGGGACGCGCGATTGTTGCGCGGCTCGCCGACGAAGGGGCTAATGTGATGGCAGCCGACGGCGACGGCGCGGCTGTCCGCGCGCTCGCCGATCAATTCGGCCAAAGCGTGCAGGCGTGCGCGTTGACCGTCACCGATCCGGCCAGTTGGGCGGCAGCGATCGAGGCAACAGCCGACGCCTTCGGCCGGCTCGATGTGTTCGTGACAATTTCCACGAACGATTACGCAGCGCCTAAGTTAATCGCCGAAACATCGCTCGCCGAATTTCGCGCCGTGACGGCGCATAACCTGGACGGCGCGCTCTATGGCTTGCAGACGGGCATTCTCAAAATGCGCGCATTGGGCAACGGAGGCGCAGTGGTGCTGGTGAGTTCTGCCGCGTGCGAAACCGGCAAGGCCGGGCACGGCGCGCTGGCGGCCTCGTCGCACGGCATTACGCTGATGATGAAATCGGCAGCACTGGCCTGCACCGACGCTAAGGACGGCATTCGCGTCAACGCGGTTCAAGGCGGCGATGCGGCAAGTGTTGCGGCGGCAGTCGCCTTCCTGGCGTCGAACCAAGCGTCCTATGTCACCGGCCAGGTGATCGCCGCCGGCAATACGCCGGTCGCGGCTTAGAGGCGCGCCATGGGTTTGCTCGAGGGAAAATCGGTCATCGTCACCGGCGGCACGGCGGGGATCGGCCGCGCCTGCGCCATCGCCATGGCGCGCGAAGGCGCGAAGCTGGTGGTTACCGGCCGCAGCGCCGACCGTGCGGAGAAAATCAAACCGCTGCTGGAGTCCGGACAGGCTGTGTATGTCCAACAGGACACGACCCGCGAGGACGAATGGGCCAAGGTCGTGGATACGGCGGTTAAGCGCCACGGCAGGATCGACGTGCTGGTCAACAATGCCGGGGCCATCGCCATCAAACCGCTCGATAAGATCACGCCCGAGGATTTCACCCGCATGCTCGACGCCAACCTGCATTCGGTGTTTTGCGGCATGAAAGCGGTGTGGCCGCACTTGGTGAAGGCAGGCGGCGGCGCGATTATCAACAACTCGGCCCTGATGGCCGAACGCACGCTCGGTATCGGTATGGCTTACGCGCCCGCCAAGGCGGCGCAACAGGGCTTGAGCCGCACCGCCGCCATCGAAGGTGCGCCGGCCGGCATTCGCGTCAACACGATTTTGCCGGGCCTCATCTGGTCGGATGGCTGGATTCGCATGGCCGGCGACAAGCCCGAGGAGACCAAAACCAATCTCGGCAAGTCCATTCCCCTGGGGCGGGTCGGTGAACCGGCTGAGGTCGCCGAGGTAGTGGTGTTCCTGGCTTCGGACGAGGCCAAGTTCATCACCGGCACCGAAATCCCCATCGACGGCGGCAAAGTGCTGGCCTAGGCCGCAACACCGCGCCTTATTCCGGCCGCCTTGTTCCGGCCATTGATTCATCAGAGATTCACCTCTTCGGCGGTCTAATTCTGCGCGCGGATCCCAGGGGGCGACCATGCAGAACCTTGACCGCTTTTTCGAAGTCTATGACCGATTGATGCCACGCTGGATCGGCGAACTGTTGATTGCCGCGCTGTTGATCGGTCCCGCAATCCTAATCGTTCTCTAGCCATACGCGCCCAACGCACTAAACTGCGGGCATGGTAAAAATCGACGCTGGCAAACTCATCGGACGGCGCGCGCTGGTGACCGGCGCGGCGGGCGATCTTGGCCGCGCGATCTGCGCACGACTGTCGGCTGAAGGCGCACGCGTCGCGGCCGCCGATATCGACACCGCCAAAGGCAAAGCATTGGCCGACTCTCTGGGCGATGCGGCGATGTTCGTGCCGCTCGACGTGACGCGCGACGACGCGTGGCGTGCGGCGACCGATACGGTGACCAAGGCGTGGGGCGGTTTCGATATTCTGGTCAACAACGCCG
>JAGREB010000545.1 GCA_020446775.1 Paracoccaceae bacterium | reverse complement strand
GGGTTCGCGCCGGTCGCGACCTTGCCGCCTTCGGCCAAGATCATGCCCTGGATGACGTCGTCAGGCGCATATTCCGTATAAAAGCAGCCGGGCACCAAGTGAACATCGAGCGCCTTCAAGTAATTCGGGATTTCGACTTTCGGATCGAGCGTCACGGACCCGCCGGCCGGCTTTCGAGACGCAACGTCACGCGCTGCATCGTTGATCGTGCCCGCGCCGCGCTCGATCGGATCGAGCACCGCTTGATACGTCATTTCTTGGGTGTTGTAGCGGAACGCGCTGTAGAACCTGTACTCGGGCGTGCCGCGCATCGCGCGCTCGATATCGTGCCCGTCAAGCGCGCGCCCGGCGCGGCTTTGCTTCAAATCGTGCTCGATGTTCTGGTGGTAGCGGTTTTCGACGTGGCGGAACATGTCCGTCTTCGCCAGATTTCTCATGACGCTGACAATTCGCTGGCGCGCCGCCTCATCGTGCGAAGGCTGGTATGTTTGATCGATGCTATTTCCGGTCAGGGTGTCGTTTTGCATGTGTCACTCCGCTTTTTCCGTATTTTTGGCACAAAACCAAATCAGTCAAATCAGCCGGCCGATCCTGTGGCCTTCTGCCGTCGCGTTGAGGACCGAGCGTGGCGCCAGGCAGTCGCCGACAAAATGGACGGTCATGCCGTCGCTTGCCAATTCCCGCCCCAACGCGTCGTTGGGTACGCGCGGCGTTGCATACGTCAGCAGCGCGACGTCATCGATCGTTCTCGACTCCCCATTGAACACGTTACGCAGATTGACACGGCCGCTCTCAAAATCGGATGCCCCATCGATCTCCGTACAGCAAACGATGTCGACCAGCTTGCGGCTGAGCCGCCGGTAGATTCCCTGGCGATTGACCAGGGGTTCTTCTTCGGCAAGCCGTTCCCGGGGCGTAACGATCATCACCCGATCGTAGCGCGCCGCGAGAAGCTCGGTGACGGCGTACGTCATCGCGGTTGCGTCGTGATCGTAGACAACCGCGGTTCCGGGCTCGCGCTGCGACCGGCGCAACAAATGCGGTGTTAACGCCCGAATATCGAGAAATACCTCTTCATTTTCGTATTCAGAAGGAAAGCAGGCGGGCCAAGACGGAGAAGCACCGGTTGCAAGGATGACGACGTCGGGCGCTAAAGCGCGAATCTCGGATGCCTGCGCGGTCGTGGATAATCTGAACTCCACGTTGAGGCGCTCGGCGCGCAAACGCTGGTAGTCGTAGATGCTGCTCAGGCCCTCGCCGCCAGGCAGCATCGCGTGGAGCCGGGTTTTCCCGCCAAATTCGGGCGATGCCCCAAATACCGTGACCTTGTGGCCGCGCGCCGCAGCCACCCACGCGGCTTCCAGACCGGCGATCCCGGCGCCGACAACTGCAACGTGGCGCTGATTGGCCGCCCGGGGCAGTAGCCACTCGACTTCATCCGCTTCGCCGACACGAGGATTGTTGTCGCACTGTAAAGGTGTTCCGCTCGTGATCGTGTGCCAGCACGTATTGCACGATACACAATAGCGAATGTCCTGCGCGCGCCCCGTAAGCGTTTTGACCGGCCAAGCAGGATCGGCGATCAGCGGACGCCCGAGCATGACCAAATCGGCCGCGCCGGACCGGATGATACGTTCGGACTCGTGTGGATCGGTAATCAGCCCAAGCGCACCAAGCGGGATGCCGTGCGCGCGGCGGCCCAATGTGGTTATTTTTTCCAGGTACGGCATCCGAGGCCCGTGGACATCGGGCAAATGCCAATCGAGCGTCTCCGAGTGCGCGCCCCAGCAAAACGTGAGGTAATCAAAACCGCCATCGCGCGCGAGACAGTCGACAATATCGCCGGCGCCGGCAAGATCGATCCCACCCT
>JAGREB010000057.1 GCA_020446775.1 Paracoccaceae bacterium | reverse complement strand
GCCCGTCCGGAAAAAGGCACGCCGCGAAATCGTCAAGTTCATCACCCTGATATTGCCGCCGCACATTATCGCCTGGCGGCGCATTTGCCTACCGTCCGGCGGACGATGGGAGTGATTGACTCCGGGCCATATCCCGCGCGAAATGCTGCCGAACGTTTGGGGGTTGGGGTATGGCCGGGTCACGAAAAACCAAACCGAAAGCAAAAAGGGCGGTGCGTGCGAAGGCAAAAGCACCGAAGCCGAAGCGCAAGTCCACCGCAGCGCCGGTTTCGCCGCCACCCGCGCTGAACGTCAAGTCCTTTGCCAAGGGCCATGTTCTTTTTAAAGAGGGCGACTACGCCGACAGCGCCTATGTCATTGTATCCGGTGCCGTTGCGCTCAGCCGGCGCGACGGTTCGGGTGATATCTCGACATTCATCACTCTGCGCGACGGCGAAATTTTCGGAGAGATGGCGTTGATCGTCGACATTCGCCGCACCGCCACGGCCACGGCACACGAACAGACCTCGGTCATCGTCATCGGCCGCACCGAATTCGACTACCATCTCGCCCAGCTCAATCCATTCGTCCTGCAAATTCTGAAGGGCTTGGTTAAACGCCTGAAAGATACGACCGACGCCTATATGGAATAGCAGCCGTAGGAGCAGCAGCGGTGTCCAGGAAGCCAATCGCCCGGCGGCGCGCGATCGCAAGTATGGCAACGGGGGTATGCGCGGTAACGTTCGCGCCGCCCGTCCCGGCCCAAGCCCAAGAACTTCCCGACCACTTGAGCCCGCGTCCGTTCGACGGCGATGCCCTGACCGGTTCGTTGCATACGGTGACGATTGTCACGCCCGACGTATCCGGGTTGTCCAAGCTTTATGTCGACGGACTCGGCATGACAATGTCGGCCCCCCTGCCTATCGATGATGGCGCGCGTGCGGTCTTGCGCGCTCTATGGGGTATGCCTGAGGATCTCGCATTCGACGTGCGCACGCTGACGCGGCCCGGCGCGCCGACGGCCACGCATATTCGCGTTATCGCTACCGAGCATGTAACGCCGCCAATTCGGCAAAGCTGGAGCCGCCAAGAAGCAGGTCCCTATGGCATGGGCTTCCCCAACACCGATGTCGAGGCCTGGGATAAACTTGTCATTGGTCTTGGCTTCACGCGTTCGACGGAGGAGATCGAGCGGTTTCCGTTGAAGGCTTCGGACGGCAGCGCCTACGAAGTCCAGGAAGCGACCTTCAACGGACCGGAATACCTGCGCGCCATCGCCATTTCGCGCGGCGGCGGCATGGCACAAGTCGGGGACGTAGATCCGGCCACCGGCCGCGGCGGCCCAGCCTATGCGACGCAAGTCCTGACGGCCGAAGGCATGGATCCGATGATCGCGTTCTTGACCAACGTGCTCGACTTCGAGGTCCGCAGCGACCGGATGTGGACGCTCTACGAGGTTCCGTTCCGGTTCGCGACCGTGCACGCGCGCGGCGCAACCACCGGCCACATCGCACTGGCCGCGTATGAGGCGAAAGATCTCGAACCCGGCACCGGCAACACGCCCGCGCCGCCCAATCGCGGCATGGCGATGTGGAGTTTCGAAACCCGGGATATCGACGAGGTTGCTATGCGCGCCAAAACCCACGGCGCGGCGATCAAGGCGGGACCGCTCCGCGTCGATAGCCCGGACCTCGGGCCCGTCACGGCTATGACCGTGATCGCGCCCAATGGATTTCTGATCGAAGTGTTTCAGCCGGCCTGAGAAATCGTCACACCGTCCCGCGATAGCGCCGATTTACGGCGCCCTGTCAGGCCGCGACGATATTGACGATCTTTTCGGGCACGACGATGACTTTGCGCGGCGGTTTGCCGCCCAGGTACTTCTGCACGCCTTCAAGGGCCAAGGCCGTGCTTTCGTAAATCGCCTTATCGGCATTCTTGGCCACTGTAATCGTGCCGCGCAGTTTGCCGTTGACCTGCACCGCGACAGTGACCGTGCTTTCTTCCAACATGGCGGGATCGTGCTTGGGCCAAGCGGAGTCGACCAAGGGATTTGCGTTCCCCAGTGTCGCCCAGATTTCTTCGGCGATGTGCGGCGCGAGCGGGTTGATGAGTTGCGCCAACACTCCGACAGCGAAGCGATAGGCCGCTTTGGCGCCGTCATCATCGAGCGTCAGTTCGCCGATGGCATTGGAGAACTCGCGCACTTTCGCCACCGCCGAATTAAAGCGGAATTTTTCCAAATCCTCGGTCACGCCGTGGATCGCGCGGTGGGCGTGGCGCACGACGCCCTGTGCGTTTCCTGATAATGACGCGAACGCCGGTAATTCGCGCGCACCGATGTCGCGCGCCGCCGCCGCCATACGCCACAAGCGGTTCAAATACCGCCATGCGCCTTCGATGCCGGCGTCGGTCCACTCGAGATCGCGTTCGGGTGGACTGTCGGACAACATGAACAGCCGCGCCGCGTCCGCGCCATAGGTGTCGATAATATGCTGCGGGTCGACAGTGTTCTTCTTCGACTTCGACATCTTTTCCGACCGGCCGACGGTCACCGGCACTTTGTCGGCATTGCGTACCGCCGTCTCGCCCGATTTGGTCACGTCGGCGGGCGATAGCCACTGTCCTTCGGGGCTTTTGTAGGTTTCGTGGCAGACCATGCCTTGAGTGAACAGGCCGCCGAACGGTTCTTTGAGGTCGAGATAGCCGCAAGCCTGCATGGCGCGGGTGAAGAAGCGCGAATACAGCAAATGCAGCACCGCGTGTTCGACGCCGCCGATGTACTGATCGACCGGCAGCCAGGCCATCGCCGCTTTTTTATCGAACGGCTTGTCTGTTGAATCTGGCGAACAGAACCGCGCGAAATACCAAGATGATTCGATGAACGTGTCGAAGGTGTCGGTCTCGCGCACGGCCGTCTTGCCGCACGCGGGGCAATCGACGTGTTTCCATGTCGGGTGGCGATCGAGCGGGTTCCCCGGCTTATCGAAGGTCACATCGTCGGGCAGTTTGACCGGCAGGTCTTTGTCCGGCACCGGGACCGCGCCGCAGCCTTCGCAATGGATGATCGGCACCGGGCAGCCCCAATAGCGCTGGCGGCTGACGCCCCAGTCGCGCAGGCGATACTGGACCGTGCCCGTGCCGAGCTTGATTTTTTCCAGTTTGGCGATTGCCGCGCGCTTGGCCTCGGTGACCGCAAGTCCGTCGAGAAAATCGGAGTTGATCGCCACACCGTCGCCGGTGAAGGCTTCGTTGCCCGACTCAAGCTTCGCGGCGAAGTCCTTCGCATCCTCATTCTTGGGCGCGACGACGCAGGACACACGCAGATCGTATTTGCGCGCAAAGTCCATGTCGCGCTGATCGTGGCCGGGGCAGCCGAAGATCGCGCCGGCGCCGTATTCCATCAGCACGAAGTTCGCGACATAGACCGGCACCGTCCACTTCTCGATAAATGGATGCAACGCTTGCAACCCGGTGTCGTAGCCTTTCTTTTCCGCGGCCTCGATGGTGGCGGTCGATGTGCCCGCCTTGTTGCACTCGGCGATGAACGCGGCCAGCGCGGTATCGGTCTCGGCCAGTTTCGCCGCCAACGGATGCTGCGGCGAGACCGCACAGAACGAAGCGCCGAACAACGTATCCGGCCGCGTCGTGAAGACTTCGAGTTTTTCGCCGATGCCCTTGCCGGCACTGTCGAGCAAGGGCCACAACACGCGCGCGCCTTCGGACCGGCCGATCCAGTTTTGTTGCATCAGCCGGACTTTATCGGGCCAGCGCTCCAAGCCGTCGATGGAGGTGAGCAAATCCTCGGCGAAGTGGGTGATCTTGAGGAACCATTGGTTCAGCTTGCGCTGCTCGACCACCGCGCCCGAACGCCAGCCTTTGCCGTCGATGACTTGTTCGTTGGCGAGCACGGTGTTTTCGACCGGATCCCAGTTAACCCAGGATTCCTTGCGATAGGCCAAACCCGCTTTCACGAAATCCAAGAACATCTTCTGTTCGTGGCGGTAATACTCGGGCTCGCACGTCGAAATCTCGCGCTCCCAATCGAGCGACAGTCCCAGCGGCATAAACTGCGCGCGCATGTCTTTAATGTTCTGGCGCGTCCAGGTGCCGGGATGAATGCCCCGTTCAAGCGCGGCGTTTTCGGCGGGCAATCCAAACGCGTCCCAGCCCATCGGATGCAAGACGTTGTGGCCTTGCGCTTTCTTGAAGCGCGCCACCACGTCGCCGAGCGTGTAGTTGCGCACATGGCCCATGTGCAGCCGGCCCGACGGATAGGGAAACATCTCGAGCAC
>JAGREB010000544.1 GCA_020446775.1 Paracoccaceae bacterium | reverse complement strand
GCGCCGATTTCATCAGAGGCACGCGCGCCGTTCCCGGCCATGGCGACCGCCGGAACTTGCCCGGCGTCGGCTTTGTTCATGGCAGGCTTAAAGGACGGCGCGGGCCCATCGTCTGGCGTGGGCGCCGTCGTAAAGGTGTCGGCCGCGAGGTCGGTTCCTTTGTGTTCGGCCATCAAAAGTTGCGGTAACGGCGCGAAGGTTTCGCCATGTTCGGCGGGATATACACCGAGAAGCGGCGCGACCTTCGCGATCACGGCACCTGC
This sequence comes from Paracoccaceae bacterium, assembly GCA_020446775.1. Lineage (GTDB taxonomy): Bacteria > Pseudomonadota > Alphaproteobacteria > Rhodospirillales > Rhodospirillaceae > VGEM01. The sequence goes on along the minus strand of JAGREB010000544.1, from coordinate 2,114 downwards.
GGTCGGCGCGGCGTTCCAGCCTGCCGTCGCGAAATTGTAGGTTTCTTTCGTCCCTTGTGGCTCGTCGAGGATGACGAGGACCACAAATTGCGGCGCGTCCATCGGGAACGCCGACACAAAAGATGTGCGCAGCGAACTCTTCGAATAGCCGCCAGTTCGGGTCACCTTCTCGGCGGACCCGGTCTTGCCGCCGACCATGTAACCTTTGGCCGCGGCTTGTTTTCCGGTGCCTTCTAAAACGATCATGCGCATGATTGCGCGCATGGAGTCGGAGGTTTTCTTGGACACAACTTGCCGGCCGGGAATTGCCGCGCCCGTGTCGCGCTTGACGATGGTCGGCGGAATCAAGATCCCGCCATTCACCAATGCGCTCACCGCAGTAGCGACATGTACCGGCGTTACCGAGATGCCGTGCCCATAGGAAATTGTGATGGTGTTGATCTCGCGCCAGGTCGAGGGATATTGCGGCGTGCCGGTCTCGGGCAATTCGAGCGGCAGCGGCGACATGAGACCCAATTTGCGCAGAAACGCCTTTTGCGTTTCCGTTCCCACGTCCAGCGCCATTTTGGCCGCGCCGATGTTGGAGGAAAGCATCAGGATTTCGGGTACCGACAGCCACCGATTTTCGGGATGGCTGTCGCTGATGGTAAACCGTCCGACCTTGATCGGCTGAGTTGCGTCATAGCGCTTGTCGATCGGGATATATCCCGTATCGAGCGCCATCGCCGCGGTGAACAACTTGAAGGTCGAACCCATTTCGTAAAGGCCGAGCGTCGCGCGATTGAAGCGCGCGTTTTCAGGGGCCGTCGCCAATGTTTTCGGATCGAAGTCCGGCAGCGAAACCATCGCCAGCAGCTCGCCGCTGTGGACGTTCATCACCAACGCGCTTCCAGCATCGGCGTGAAATTTTGAAATTCCGGCCGCCAAAGCGTCGCGCACCGCGTTTTGAACGCGGATATCGAGCGACAACGCCAGCGGCTTGGCGTTGGAGCGAAGTTGTTCGTCGAATGCCTTTTCTACGCCGGCGGCGCCATGGTTATCGAAGTCAGTTGCGCCGATCGCATGAGCGAACAACGCGCCTTGAGGATAGGTGCGCCGCTCCGCGTTTTCGAAATCGACACCGGGAATACCCAGCCGGTTGACGGCGACTTGCTCGGCCGGCGTCAAATGCCGGCGCAGATATACGAACCTTTGGTTGGAGGAAAGCTTCTTGAAGACATCCTCGTAGGCAAGATCGGGCAGGACCGTGACGATTTTCGCCGCGGCGGCGGCGGCGTCGGGCACCTTGACCGCATCGGCAAAGAGATTGACGGTCGGGAGATTGGTCGCGATCAGCACGCCGTTGCGGTCGGTGATATCGGCGCGGCCGAATTGCGGTTCGACAACAGGGGCGGACGCCGACCGAGCGAACTCGACCTCGCCGCCGTCTGTCATGACCATCAACTCGACAAGCCGCCCCGTGATCGCGGCGAACGCAACGCAAAACAGACTCGCGGTCACGAATAACCGCATCCGCCCGACGTCGACTGCGTGCTTCGCCACGCCGTGCAGATGCAGCTTCGGCGAGCGGCTGAGGCGGATTTCCTCGCCTGGGTATAGGAAAGCGCGCCGTTTCATGGCCGAGATCATGGCGACGCCTCCGTCGCAATGGCCGCCCCAGTACGTGCCGGCACAAAGATACGCTGAAGACGGGCAACGAGCGCCGGGAGCGCGCTGGGGCGTTGGGTGGCGGCGCGCATCGTTTGATCGGCGCGCACGGCGGTTGGGTACGCGGCGGTGGTCTGCTTGACGATGGGCGCAGTCCGCTCGTTCGACGCGAATTGACTATCTCCGGAATCGCGAGCGATCGGGAACTGAGGCGCCGGTGATTGATGTGTTGCCGGCGGCGAAAGCGCAGGCAGCGCACCATCGCGAAACGGGATGTCGGACAAGGTCACGATGTTGGCTTGCGCCGGCGAAACAAACCCGAGGTATTCGCCGCTCAAACGGTTCAGACGGATCGGGTCGTTCAAATAAGCCCATTCCGCTTCTAAGACACGGATCGCCGTCTGCGCGCGATCGACCTGTTCCTGTTTCGCGTGCAGTTGATCTTCAAGGCCCTGAACCTGGTACTT
>JAGREB010000543.1 GCA_020446775.1 Paracoccaceae bacterium | reverse complement strand
GCGCCGGCGATTTTCGATTTCCTCATGCGCCCGCTGGCCAATGCGATGGCCGAGGTCGGCGGAACCAATCGCATGATCTATACCCACCTCACAGAAAATTTCTTCACTCAGATGAAAGTCGCGTTTTTCGCTGCGGCATTCGTCACGTTCCCGATTTTTGCGAACCAGTTTTGGATGTTCGTCGCGCCGGGGCTGTACAAGCACGAGCGCAACGCGATCTTGCCGTTTCTATTCGCGAGCCCGGTCTTGTTTTTTCTCGGCGCATTGATGGTTTACGGCTTTGTCATGCCTATGGCCTGGAAATTCTTGCTCGGATTCCAGACCACCGCCGCGGAAACGATTCTGCCGATCCAACTCGAACCGCGTGTCGCGGACTATTTGTCGCTGGTGATGACGTTGATTTTCGCCTTCGGCGTCAGCTTTCAGCTGCCGGTCCTTTTGGTCCTGCTGGCGCGGGTCGGGATCGTGACGGCGGAGGGCTTGGCCGAAAAGCGTCGTTACGCGATCGTGGGTGTATTCGCCTTCGCGGCCGTCGTAACGCCCCCCGACGTTATCAGTCAGATCGGCCTCGCCATACCGATGATCCTGCTTTACGAACTCTCGATCTTCGGCGCGAAGTTCGCGCAACGCCAACGCGAAGAGGCGTGGGCCGAAACCGACGACGCGGTCGCGGTCGAGGACACCGATTTCAATCAGGCGTAACGCGTTACCTGGATTCGGTCATGCCGCTGCTGCGGCCGTCACGCGCGCAATCTCAAACGGCTCTGCGATCGGTTCCATCTTGCGCAGATTGCGCAGGCGTTCGATCTGGATCCCCGTGACGCGCATTCCGGCGTCGAGCAGTAATTTCCCGCTCACAAAACTGATAGGTGTCAGCAACAAGTCGTCGGGCAGCACACCGTCGAGCGTCACCTTGCGCCGCTGATGGCCTTCGGGAAGGGGGGCTTCCTCTTCTTCGTGCTCGGCTTGGGGTTGGGGCGCGTCGCCTGCGACAGGGACAGACTGGCCTTTTCCGCCCCACAGTAACTGAGCCAGTCCCATTAGGTCCGGATCGTACTTTCCGCCGTTCTGGCTCAGCTTTGCGACAGCGGCCGCCGTGGGTTGGCCCGAAGTACATTCCGCGGCCAAGTCTTTGAGCAATTTGGCGATGCGAGCACCCAACGGAATCTCTGGGCCGTTCGGCCCGGCATAGGCCATATCCTGGCAGCGAATAATCTCGGCGACGTTTTTAAGGCGCGGAATATTGGCGATAAGTTTGTGTCCGGTTTCCGGGACTTTTGCGAGCATGTCCTGTTCGGTCGGTGACAAGTCTTGCGGCGCATTGTACGCCTTCACTAGGACTTCTGGAGGCACCGCCACCATCCCAAGCGGGGCAAGCATGACGCCCATCTCGATTTCCCACCGCGATTGCAGGTTGAGTTGTTGGGCAATGGATTTCACCCAGCCCCGCGCGCGATTGGCCCGCCCGAAGGCGTCCGGCGCAACGACTCCCAGCACCTCGATCATCATTTTGACGCTGCCGGTGAGCGTCTGATTCAAGAGCGCTTTTTCGGCAGTAACCAGCTCGTATTGACGAACCGCATCGTGCAAAGCCGCCCGAAGGGTTTCTTCCGGACAAGGTTTGTTGAGGAAACGGAATATTTTACCGTGATTGATTGCGCTGATGGCGGTTTCCTGATCGGCATTGCCCGTCAGCATGATCCGGACCGCATCCGGATTGCATTTCTCGATTGCCGCCAGCGTCTCGACGCCGTTCTTGCCCGGCATGCGCTTATCGCAGACCACGACCGCAAGGTCTTTGGTTTGCGCGGCGATCTTTATGGCGTCGTCCCCGTTCGACGCCGTGATCAACTGGAATCCTTTGCGCAGCTGCCGCTGGATTGCGTTCAGAACGTTGACTTCGTCGTCGACGAACAGGACCTTCGTGCTGCCGGTCGCAGCATCGCTATGGGCAGGATTATTCATCGGGCCAATCCTTGGTGACTTCTTCGAAAACGCTTTGCCATGATTTTAGCCGCTCGGTCTGACCGCTGGCAGAGAGGTACGCCTGATCAAGTTCGCCATGTCCGGTCGCTTTGAGCCGCGTCATGTATTGCGCGACATGAACGGCAGTCAGGATGGGGGCGGCCGCAGACGTCAACGCGCTCGGGTTATGGTGATAGGTCACAGCTTCCACGACCCCGTCCGAAAATCCCCACAATCCGAGAATGTATCCGCCGATCTGCGCATGCGTGGCGCCGAACATTTCGTATTCCGTATCGAGCCAAGAACCGCGCGCCGTGTCCGCCTTACTCATGGCATCGACGAACTGTTTCGGCTGATTGGCGATCAGGACGATCGTACCGAGATGCGCCAATACGCCCGCGCAAAACGATTGATCGGCGATTTCCTGCGATGCGCCGTCGTTGCGCGCAATGGCCTGGGCCAGCGTTGCGATTCCGATACTGCGGCGGGTAAGCCGTTCGACAACTTGGACCAATGTCGGCGCGATGCTGCGGAACTGCTCGAACACGCCGGCCAGCAACACCGTGGCGCGGACATTTTCGAAGCCAATGAAATTGATGGCTTGCTTCACGGTCGTGCAGGGGCGCTGCAGACTGAAATACGCTGAATTGGTCAACTTCATCAGTTGCGCCGATATGCTGACGTCCTTTTCGACGATTTCTGCCAGCGATTCCGCGGAGGCAAGCTCGTCCGACAATTCCCGCAAGACCCGGGCATACACATCCGGCAACGTCGGAATATGGGTGAGGCCGGTGATCGCTTTGCGCAGCGTTTCGGCTTGAAGTTGCTTACGCAGTTTTAGCGAATGCGTGATCGCTTCGGTGAGGACCTGCTCGGTGCACGGTTTCGCCAAATAGCGGTGGGACGGCCCGATGGTTTTTAGAATCGATTCCCGTTCTGCAAATCCGGACAAGACGATGCGGATGGTATCGGGCCAGCGCTCTCTGACTTTATTGAGCAACTCGGCGCCGTTCATACCCGGCATACGCATATCGCTGACGACGACTTCAACTTTGTTTTTTTCTAGAAAATCCAACGCGGCCTGACCGCTGTTGACGAAGGACATGTCCCAGGCATCGCGCCGGGTGCGCAACATGCGGGCGAGGCCGCGCAAAACGTTGTCTTCGTCATCGACGAATAGGATTTTGGATTTGGACTCGGCTCCGGTCATGGCTTCCACGTTGGCTATGCTTGGCTGCAACCACCATGCTAGAAATTGCCGTTACCTTGCATCCCCAAATGGGGGCGTTCCGGACCCTAGGACCGCATTTACCACTATGAAATAAAAAGAGAAAATGGCCAAGCCGCGAATTCTGTTTGTCGACGACGAGGTCAAGGTGCTTTCGGCCCTGAAACGGACCCTGCGCGGCCAGGCCGAGTCGTGGGATATGGACTTCGTCTCGGAC
>JAGREB010000056.1 GCA_020446775.1 Paracoccaceae bacterium | reverse complement strand
GTGTCGGCGAGGCCGGCGCTACGCCGCCGTCCCACGCCATTATCGCCGATCTCTATCCCAAAGCGCGCCGCGCCGGCGCCATCGCGGTCTACGCGCTCGGCTCCCCGGCCGGCATGATCGTCGCCTATCTGATCGGCGCGTGGATCACCGAACATTGGGGATGGCGCGCGGCCTTGTTCGCCTTTGGGCTGCCGGGGTTGATCTTCGCCGTCATTCTCTGGCGCATGCTGCCCGATCCGCCGCGCGGCCATTCCGATGGCGATGCGGTCACGGCGGTGAAGCTCACCGAAGCTTTGAAACACCTGATCGGGCGGCCGGCATTCGTGCACAACGCCGTGGCGTCGGGCGTGTTCGCATTCCTGTGGTTCGGCTTGTTGTCGTGGACGCCGTCGTTCTTCACGCGCACCCACGGCATGTCGATCGGCGAGGTCGGCGCATGGCTTGCGCTTGCGCTCGGTGTCGCGCAACTCATCGGATCGTGGCTCGGCGGGGTTTTCGGCGACAGATTGGGTCCGCGTAACGTGCGCTGGTATCCGTGGATTTGCGTCATCGTCATGGCGGCGTCGACGCCGTTCTACCTGATCGTGTTTTTGTGGCCCGAACCGCGGGTCGCGATCCTCGTGCTGTCGATTCCGGTATGTCTGTCGGTGATGCAGGGCGCGCCGCAACACTGGATCACCCAGGCCGTCGCGGGTCCGCGCATGCGCGCCACCGCGACCGCGCTCTATTTGATGATCGTCAACGTGATTTCGGGGTTCGGTGCGCAAACGGTCGGTTTGTTGAGCGATCTATTTGCGCCGCTGTATGGCGTCAAATCGCTCGGCTATGCGCTATTGGCCGTCTGTCTGGTGTTCAGCGTTTGGTCGACGGTGCATTACTGGCTGTCGGCGCGCACCATCGAACGCGATATCGCATAATCTGAGCGGCGGTCGGACCATTTTTGGCCGGCGCATCGCGTTGCATCGAAAAACAGTGCCTACTTTTCGGTGCAATGCGCTATCCCACGTTCCACTTGCCGATGCCGGGCAGGTGCGGCGGCGTGCCCGAATTATCGTTTGCGACCACGTGTGCGCTGCGCTCGTCTTCGATCGACTCGATCCGCGCCATCAACGCGTCGTTCATCGCCGCGAAGCCGCCGCGATACATGGCGAAGTAATCGTCTTTCAATGTCCCGCTCATCAATCCGGTGATCCGCATGGTGTGGTGGAACTTCACCCCACCCTTGCACGGGGCGATGCGCATCCAGTGTTCGAAATTGAGCAGCCCCGGCAGCCAACTGCCATGGGTCCAGCGGATTTCGTGTTCTTCTTCGATCTTGACCAGCCGCACCGCGATCTTGTGATTGACGCTGCGCTGTCCGTCGGGTGCGGTCAGCTTGAAGGTGACATCGACGTCGCGGCCGACCGAAAGTTCGCCCTCGATCGCGACGATGAACGGATTCCATTTGCCGTAGTTGCGAAAGCCCGCGATCTGCCGCCAAACCCGGTCAGGTTTGACGGGAATGAAGATGGCGGTGGAAACCTCTTTCATGCCCGTGCTCGTCCCCAGAGCGGCCGCGACTCGCGACCGTCATCGGCTAAGGCTTGCGTGCGGCGCTCTGGCGATCAAGCAAAAACCATCCAAAGCGTCGCCGATCGCACACTTTGTGGAGGACACACCGCATGGCCGCCATAGGTGGCACACGCAGTGCGGGCGGTTGCTTGCGCCCTTGTGACGAAGCGGTCACACTCCGCCGCCATCTTGGGGAATTTGACATATGCCTGGGTTTTCCTCGGTCTGGCCGCACATCCGCGGCGCGCCGCTGACGATCTTTCTGGTGTGCCTGGCAAGCTGGACGCTGACCAATCTCGACCAGTCGTTGTTCGGTTACGCGATTCCGGGTTTCCGCACCGAATTCGATATCGGCCTCGAGGTCATCGGTTGGATCCTGTCGGTGTCGTTTGCGGTTGGCGCGGTGGCGGCTGTCGCGATCGGCGTGCTTGCCGACCGCATCGGCCGGCGGATCATGCTGATCGTGACGCTCGGCGGATCGGCGCTGCTGGTCGGGGTGCAAGCTTTCGCGCCGGGCATTTGGACGCTCGCGTTCCTGCGCTTGCTTTCGTTCGGCATGAGCAACGGCGTCAATACCATCGTCACCACCTATACCTCCGAAGCCGCGCCCGCGCGTTATCGCGGGTTGATGACGGGATTTCTCGCCATCGGCTATCCCGCCGGCTGGTTCATCGCCTCGCTTGGGGCCGCGCCGTTGATGGCCGCGTACGGCTGGCGCGCGACGTTCCTGTTGGCGTTCATTGTCGTGCCGCTCGTCGCGCTGTTGTTCCGGTGGCTGCCGGAAAGTAAGAAGTTCGAATCGATCAAGGCGGCGGCAAAGCCGGCCACGCCGTGGTTCACTCAATTGCGCGCGCTATTCGTGCCGGGCCTGCGCAGGCGGACGATCCTGTGCCTGCTGGTCACATTCTTTTTTGGCGGCGCCTATGCATCGACGGCCTTCTATTTCCCGACCTTCTATACCGAGGTGCGCGATTACAGCGAAGCCGACGCCACCCTGATCGTCGGGTTGTCCTACGGTCTCGGTCTGGTCGGCTACATTGCCGCCGCCGTCGTCGGTGAATTCGTGATGACACGGCGGAATACGCTGATCGTGTGGTACTTGGTCGGCAGCGGTGCGTTGCTTGGGCTCATCTGGCTACCGAACAGTTATGCCGCCGATATTTTCTGGTTCGGGTTCATGGCGACGTTCAGTTACGGCAGCAACGCCGTGCTCGGCACCTGGATCACCGAATTGTTTCCGACCGAAGTTCGCGCCACCGGCGGTGCTTTCGCCGGCACAGGTGGGCTTTACCTGGGCTTTTCGGTGTTCCCCGTGGTGACCTCATATGTCGTTGCGGCGGTCGGCTGGCAGTGGGCATTCACGCTGGTGGCGGTGCCGCTCGGTGTGTTGGCGGCGTTGGTGATGTTGACCACCGAAAATTTCAAATCCGGCATTGACCTCGACGAAGCTGCCGGAACGCTGCCGCCGGCCGCGCCTTAAACCGGTGATGGTTCATCCTCGTTCGCCGCTTGCGTTTGCGATCCTCGGCGTTTCGACGCTGGATCGTGCGCTTGCGTTCTATCGCGATGTGATCGGTCTCGACGCATCGCCCGAGGTGCGTTGGCGGGGCGCGGCCTTCGAAACCCATTTCGACCTGCCGCCGGGATCGTCCGCGCGGGCGGTGATGTTCAGCTTCGATCGCGGCGCGTGCAAAGGCGTTGGACGCGTGCTGGCGCTCGAGTTCGATGCCAAGGATCGCAAAACGATCCCGAAGAAAGGCGACCGGACCTATCGCGGTCTTTGGAATCTCAATTTCTATGTCGACGACATTCGCGCCACCACCAAGCAACTCCAAGCCAAAGGGTACGATTTCTGGAGCGAACCGGTCGGCTACGAAGTCAGCGCCAAAGCCGGTGCGCCGGTCGAAGTGCTGTTCGACGGACCGGACGGCCTCGCGATCAATCTGGTCGAACTCACCGGCGGGCCCGACACAACCATCGGCCGGCTGCGGGAAAAAGTCGCTGCGCTGGGCAAGACGGCAAAAGGTTTCACGCCAGTCTCGACGACCTCGCATAGCATTGTCGATCACGGCAAGGCGCTTGCGTTCTACCGGGACGTGCTCGGCATGGAGGTGGTGATCGACGATGTTCTCGATAAACCCGCGACCAATCACTTCTTGAACCGGCCTGCCGGGGCGCGCACCCGCGCGACGTTCGTTGCCGGCGGCCATGAGTTCGGCAAGATCGCGCTGTCGCATCCGCTGAATTATTCTGTCGAAAACAAGATCCCGCTCGCGGTGCCGCCCAACATCGGTTATCTGGCGCAAAGTTTCGCCGTGCCGTCGCTCGATACGGCGGCGGTAAAATGCGCTGAAATCGGCGCCGACCCGTTTTCGCCGCCGCTCGACATCGAGATTCCGGGCGTTGGTTGCACGCGGGCGATGATCGTGCGCAATCCTGGGTCCGGCGCGTTGATGCAAATGTTCGAGGCCGTAAGATGATCCCCGTCACCATGCGCGCAATGCAGATCGATCAGCCCGGGCCGCCGGCCGGATTGACATTTAAACGCGTACCGGTGCCAAAGCCCGGCGAAGGGCAGGTGCTGCTGCAAGTCGCGTACGTCGGCATGAACCCGCTCGACGCCATGGCGCGCGCCGGCATTGTGAATTTCCTGCCGATGACTTGGCCGTTCGTCCCGGGACTGGAAAAAACCGGCATCGTCGCGGCGGCCGGTCCCGGGGTCGATCCGGCACTGGTCGGCAAGCGCGTGATCGCGCGGCTCGGCTTCGGCGGTTACGCCGACTACGCGGTGTCGCAAGCCGATCTTCTGATTGAGCTCGACCCGCGGATCGACCTTAAGACCGGCTGCGTCTATCGCGGCTGTACGTTCACCGCGTGGCATGGGCTGCACAAGGCCGGGCGGCTTCAGAACGGCGAGACGGTGCTGATCCATTCGGCGGCCGGAGCCATCGGCATCATGGCGACCCAGGTTGCCAAGACCGCCGGATGCAAAGTGATCGGGTTGGCCGGCGGCCGGGCCAAGATCGCCTTCGCCAAACCGTTCGGTGCCGACGTTTTGATCGACTACACCGCGCCTGGCTGGGACGCGAAAGTGAAAGACGCGACCGGCGGCCGCGGCTGCGATGTCATTCTCGACGGCAACGGCGGGCCAAATGCCGAGAAAAACGTCGACCTCACCGCGCCGCTGGGGCGAATCGTTTATATCGGCGCAACGGCGGGCGGTTATCCCGCGACTCCGCCGGTCCCCACTTTGATCTTCAAAAATATCTCTATCGCCGGAATGAATGTCGGCCCGATCGAAGACCCGCCGGGCAGTGCCACCGATCTCGCCATCATCGACGCAGTTGCGAACGGTTCTTGGAAAGTGCCGATCTCGGAGACCGTGGAACTCGAACACGCGGCCGATTTGCACGCCCGGCTCGAAGCGCGCAAAGTCATGGGCCGCGCGGTGGTGAAAGTCGGCGGCGATCTCGGCGCATGAAGCGGCCTAGATATGACGAGGGCAAGACAAGCGGCCTGCGCCGCGATATTTGACATTGATCATAGGCCGGGCAGGCCCGTTCAGATAGCGTCTTCCCCGGCGGCAGAGTTCCCGCTAACGTCAAGAAAACAAGCACTTTGGGGACGTAGGTGGATATCGATTTGACCGTTTTGGCCGCGACGGCAGCATCCGTGGCCTTGGTTCACACGCTGCTCGGTCCCGACCATTACCTTCCTTTTATCGTGCTCGGTAAAACCCGGCAGTGGAGCCGGCGCAAGGTCATCGCCATCACCACGCTGTGCGGAATCGGCCACGTCGGCGGATCGATTGCCTTGGGCGCGATCGGCATCGCGCTCGGTGTCGCCGTCGGTACGATGGAATTCATCGAAGGCACGCGCGGCGAATGGGCGGCCTGGGCGCTGCTTGCGTTCGGTTTGGCTTATGGCGTGTGGGGCTTGCGGCGCGCGCAAACGAACCGCACTCACACCCACCCGCATGCCCACGCCGACGGCACCGTTCACCACCACCATCACCATCACCGCGGCGGGCACGTCCACGTCCACGACAAGCCCGCGGCCAGCATGACGCCGTGGATGCTGTTTATCGTTTTCGTGCTCGGACCATGCGAGCCGCTGATTCCGTTGCTGATGGTCCCGGCGGCCGAACACAGCTGGATGGGTGTCGCCATAATTGCGGGCCTGTTCGGTATCGTGACCATCGCGACCATGCTGACCGTTGTGCTTTTGGGGGTGGCGGGATTGGGCGTTCTGTGGATCAAGCCGCTCGAACGCTATGCCCATGCGCTGGCCGGCGGCGCGATCGCGATGTGCGGATTCGGCATGGCGGTTTTGGGGCTTTGAGCCGCGATTCCGGCGGAGAAAGGGTTTCTCCGGCGGGCAGTTGTTTATAGAATGGAATGGTCCGATTCGGGCGACGCCCGGGCCGGGGGAACACAGGGAGGTGTGACGTGACACTGGGCAGTACGACGATCCGGGGCAACCTGCGCCCGAAGATGACCAAGGACGAAGCGGCTTGGGTCAAGCAAGAGCTGGCCGAGCAGATCGACCGCTACAAGAAGATTGTCCAGGAAATGGAGGCGCTCACCCCGCAGCGCGAAAAATGGGTGGCGGACTTCCTGCACCGCATTCAGACCCGCGGGTACCACGTTCACGCCGGCAACCGGCGCGTGATTCCCAAGAACGAAATCCGCCCCCGCGACGGCCGTCCGCTGCAGGTCGTTTACTAAGCATCGCGAATATTGCGCGACATCACGCGCACCGCCGCGAAAACAAAAGTTTCAGGGAGATAAGTTAAATGGCCCGTCCACATATCGAACCGTTCGTCGATCGCGATGTCGGCTTCAAGCAGATGACGCTGCCCGGCTTCCGCAAGGGCATTCACTTCAAGATGCTGTCGATCGATAAAGACAACGGCTCCTGCACCATGACGGTGCAGTATGAGCCGGGGTTCAAGCAGCCGCCCGGTTTCAGCTATTCCGAACTGGAACTATTCGTCCAGGAAGGCGATCTCAAGATCGGCAACAAGGTCTACGGCAAGGGAACCTACGTTTTCGCGCCGTCGGGCACCGCCCTGCCGGCAATGTCGAGCCAAAAGGGCGCGCTGTGCCTCGCGTTCTATAATTTCGGCCCGCCGAGCTTCGAAGAATCCGATGCCAACCACGACAAGGCCGACGATACGCAGCAGCTGAAGATCATCAGCTCGTACGACGGCTTGGACTGGCAGGTGCCGACGCTGTTCCCGCAAACCGCGCCGGGCTGTCTGCTCAAGATCCTGCACATCGACCCCAAGACCTTCGGCATGACGTTCCTGTACTGCATGACCCCGGGGTTCTGGCAGGACAACATCAGCTATCACGACGTGGCCGAAGAGGCCTACCACATCTGGGGCACCTCCTGGATGATGCAGTTCGGCGATCTGCCCACCGGCGGTTACTTCTACCGTCCGGCTTACATCAACCACGGTTGCTTTGCCTCCGATCTCGGCATTCTCGCCATCGGCCGTACGGACGGCGACTTGCACAACTACTTCCACCACGATCCGTTCTCGACGCCGGAAGAAAACCACGAACGCGCGGCGGCCAAGCTCGCCCGCATGAAGCCCGCGCTTTACCAGTGGATTCTCACCCACGAGCACAACCACTTGCCGCACGATTTCGAGTTTCCGGACGATACCTACAACACGGACGACTACGACTCGGGCATCCATATGCACGCGGACGGCACCAGCCATAGCCATAAGCACTCAGGCTCCCACAGCCACCTCAACACCCCGAAGGTGTCGAGAAAGAAAAACCGTTAGACCGGATATTGCATTCAGATACCGAACGCCCGCCTCGCGAGAGGCGGGCGTTTTTCATTGCGCCATGCTAACGTTTTTGAGTTGAATCAAGTCGAGCCGCGGCGCGCGCAGTCAGGATTGGCGCCGCCACCGAGGGGAGGAAGTACACCATGGCGCGCCCGCATATCGAGCCGTTCGTCGACCGCGACGTTGCCTTCAAGCCTTTGACGCTGTCCGGCTTCAAGCCCGGCATCCGCTACAAGACGCTGTCGATCGACAAGGATACCGGTGCGTGCACCATGACGATCCAGTACGACGCCGGCTTCAAGCAGCCGCCGGGATTCAGTTATTCGGAATACGAAATGCTGCTGATGTCGGGCTCGCTCAAGGTCGGCGACAAGGTCGCGCGCAAGGGCGCTTACTTCTTCGTGCCGGCCGGTTGCCATCTGCCGGCGATCTCGACCGACGAAGGCGCGTTCGCGCTGATCTTCTACAACTTCGGCCCACCCAGTTTTCAGGAATCCGACCGCGATCACGACGACGCCGACCGTTCCAAGTTCAAGATCATCAATGCCTATGAAGATCTCGATTGGCTGATGACGGCCCGGCGCATGCCCGGCGTCGCGCCCGGGTGCTGCGTGAAGGCGCTGGCGTTCGACGAGAAGACCGGTGCGTCAACGTTCCTCTACTGCATGGTGCCCGGCTTCTGGCAGGACAACATCAGCTATCACGATTGCGCCGAGGAGGCGTACCACATCTGGGGCACGTCGTTCATGATGCAGTTCGGCGAATTGCCGACCGGCGGTTATTTCTGGCGCCCGGCCTATATCAACCACGGTTGCTTCAAGTCGGACCTCGGCATTCTCGCCATCGGGCGTACGGACGGCGATTTGCACAACTACTTCCACCACGATCCTTACTCGACGCCGGAAGAGAATCACGAACGCGCCGCGGCGGCAGTGGCACGCCACAAGCCCGCGCTCTACAAGTGGATTCTAACCCACGAACACAACCACCTGCCGCACGACTTCGAACATCCCGACGACACCTATCAGGCGACGGATTACGATTCGGGCATCCACATGCACGACGACGGCACCAGCCATAGCCATGCGCACGGCGGCGCCCACAGTCACTTGGGCGGTAAGAAGAAAAACAGATAGGTTTGGAACGGCGGCCCGCCGATCATCGCGCCGGATCGGGCCGCGGTCGAAATCCGTTTAAGCCGCCGCTTCGCGGATCAGGTTCGCGGTCCATTCGGGGTCGGTCATCATCACGTTGTGCGGCCCCACCTTTTCGATATAGCGCCAGGTCGGATCGTTCTTCACGCCCGCGACCTTGGCTTGTCCGACCGGCGACATCTTGGCCGGATCGGCGCATTGCACATAGGTCCGCGGCACTCCGTCGGTGCCGCCGTTCGGCAACGAAATCGGCTGCACCCACACCTGAGCGAGGTGTTCGACCAAGTGACGCTGTAGCCACTGCGCCGTTTCGGTGGTCGGATCGGGGAACCCAAGGCCGGCGATATTCATCTTCAAGAGATAGCCGTCCTTGAGCGGGCCGAAGCGTTTGACCACGTCGTCCATAGTCATTCCGGGAAAGGCGGGTTCGCCGTCCTTGGCGATCGCGCCGTCGATGACGATCGCATGGGCGATGCGGTCTTTCAGCGCATCGCATACACCGGCCACCTGCATCCCAGCGTAGGAGTGTCCGACCAGAACGACGTCGCGCAGGTCCTCGAACTCGAGCACGTTGATGATATCGGTGATGTGGGTCTGAAGCGTGATGTCGGGCGAGCGCAGATGCACGCGCTCGCCAAGGCCGGTCATGGTCGGCGTGTAGACGTCGAAGCCGTCGGCGCGCAGAAGGTTGCGTACGTCGCGCCAGCACCAGCCACCGTGTCCCGCGCCGTGCACCAGAACGATCGGTTTGCGCCCGGTTGCCGCGCGTGCTGTTCCGCCAGCCGCGGCCAATGCGGTCGCTGCGAGAAATCCCCTGCGTTCCATGTTTGAACCCTTGTGTACGTTTAATAGACATCTCGACATTGCCGATTCCGGTCGCGCCGCGCAAACCGGGAATACCGTTGTTTGGGTGTGCGCTTGGCTCACCCGATGTCTTGACCGGACGCTGCCGGGCCGCGATTGCCGCTCTTAAGTTGCGCCCCCCGGCTAAATGCGCAAACTGCCCGAATGCAGCTCTAACTATCTATATTTTCGATTAAATCATTCGATTTTTCGGATTATTAAATATCGACCATTCAGATTATTTCATGTGGATCAATCGTAATGTTCCATATATATGACGCCCATATTTTCAGAGGTTTGCCATGGACTTGGAACAAGTTCGTACGTTCTTGGAAGTGCTGGAAACCGGCAGTTTCATTCGTGCGGCGGATCAACTCGACGTCACGCAATCAACGGTCTCGGCCCGTATCAAGGAACTCGAGACAAAACTTGGCCAAATCCTGTTCGTGCGCCGCAAATCAGGCGCGACGCTGACGCCCGCCGGGAAGCGATTCCAGCCTCACGCGCAGTCGTTCATGAATATCCTGCGCCAAGCGCAACAAGACGTTGCGCTCCCGGCCGACGTGCAAGCGGTGCTGAATATCGGCGGCCAGTACAGCCAGTGGGAGCGGCTTTTGCTCAATTGGCTGGGCGAATACCGCGCGGCGCATCCTACCGTCGCGGTCCGAGCCGAAATCGGTACACCGGAGTCGCTGATGTCCAATCTCGGCAATGGATTGCTCGACTTCGCGGTCATGTACACGCCCGAAGCGCGGCCCGGCTATAAAATCGAGAAGCTGCTGGACGAAACCCTGATCCTGGTCGCGACCCGGCCCGATCATGGCGGGCCGGTGGCGCCCGATTACATTCACGTCGACTGGGGCCGTGACTTCGCGATGTGGCATTCCGACAATTTTCCGGGATTGAACGCCCCCGGGGTCAGCGTCAGCCTCGGCGCCATCGGGTTGAAATACATCCTTGCGCGCGGCGGAGCGGGCTATTTTCCGGAAAAGGTCGTGGCCGACGAGCTTGCAAACAAAAAATTATTTCGCGTAGACGGGCATCCGCATTTTTTGCGGCCGACCCACATCATCTATCCCAGCGATTCGATCAATCCGTTCTTGAGCAACGCCCTGGCGTCGTTGCGCAAGGCGGCCAAGGATAAGTCGAAATAAACCGCTTCGCTCATTGCGCCCGCGGCGATTCGGCCTCCATCCGGTAAAACGTCATTGCAATCATCGAGGCCGTCGCGAACAGCGCCGGTGTGCACGCGAAAATCAATC
The DNA here is from genome assembly GCA_020446775.1 of Paracoccaceae bacterium. Taxonomy (GTDB): domain Bacteria; phylum Pseudomonadota; class Alphaproteobacteria; order Rhodospirillales; family Rhodospirillaceae; genus VGEM01. The sequence continues at coordinate 1,054 of JAGREB010000056.1, read as the reverse complement.
CGATGCCGCGAATCGTTTCGGGGTTTTGCGGCGCGAAGCCTTGGGCGCTCTCATGGAACCCGATCATTTGCAGCGCCAGGCCGGCCAACAACGCGCCGAATGCGAACGCGGTCTTGTCCATTGCGCTCCAAACGCCTGAATACACGCCCTCGCGATTGAGGCCGCTGATCCGGCGGTCAAAGTCGATGGTGTCCAGCAACATCGAAAAAGCGATCAAGCTGAAGCCGCAGTTGAACGTGCCCATCATGAGCGAGAGCGCATATGTCGCGATTTCGTCGTCCGGCCCCAACAGCAAGTACGACAAATATGTCGCAATGAACATGACGATGGAGCACATGAACGTCGCTTTCTTGCCGATGCGTTTGGCGAGCATCGTCCACAGCGGCGGCGTGACGATCACGCTGATCGCCGTCATCAGCGCAATGCGGCTGGTGAAAACGAAATCCTTTTCGAGGCGATAGACCACGAACAGCACAAGGGTGGCATAGGCTGCTGCCGAGCCGACAAGATTGAGGAAATTGCCGGCCAGCAAGACCAAGAACGGCTTATTGCGCGCGGCCAAACGCAATTGATCGCCCAGCGGCACCGCCGCTTGGCTGCGCTCAACGGTCGGCACCGATGCAGTGCCGATAAAGGTAATCATCATTGTCAAACCGGTCAGCAATCCGAGGACGATGCCCATGAAGGCGTAGCCGGTTTCGCCTCCGCCGCCCCAATCGACCAGGACCAGCGGCATGACATTGCCGAGCACCAAACCGCCGCCAAGGCCAACTTGGCGCCAGCTCATGACCACCGTGCGTTGATGCGGTGTCGTGGCCAATTCCGACCCCATGGTCAGATACGGCACCGAATAGATGCTGAACGCGGTCGAGGCGACCGTGTACATGATTCCGACGTAAACACCCTTGAGCGTGCCGCCGTCGAGGCCGGGAACGCGAAACAGGAACATGAACGTGATGCCGCACAGGATCGAGCCCGCGAACAAATAGGGGCGCCGCCGGCCCCAGCGCGAACGCGTGTTGTCCGACAGAATTCCCATGAGCGGATCGCAAAT
>JAGREB010000542.1 GCA_020446775.1 Paracoccaceae bacterium | reverse complement strand
CGGCCCGCACGCTCAATATCGGCCGAACCGGGCCAGCCTCGCCGGTTGCACGCAGTCCCGCTTCCGGGCGGACAGACCATCGCGTGCGGCGGTCAATCGTGAGTCCGTCGGTGCCGGCTTCGGCTATCGCACCGATGGTATTGCGGTTAATCCGAAGCGCGGCGCTCGGATTGACGGAGAACGGCCCAATCGTCGCCGCATAGGTTGCGCCGATGTGACCGCCGCCAAGCCCGAGATCGGATTTCGATGCATGAGCGCTCAAAAAGCCCTGCCGCGCGATCCGAGAGTTGCCATCCGCGAAAGAAACCGCGCTCGTGACGCGCCAATGCGCTCCGGCATGAACGGCGTAAACCGAGCCAAAGGTGTATTGTGCGCGGCCGGTCGCACCACCTGATATCAAATCCGTATCGCCGTCGCTCGACGCTAGGGCTACGCCAATCCGGGTTCCCGCCGGTAACACATAATCGAGACCGGCCAAGGCCGTGGCTATATCGACCGTGAACTTTCCCGCCGTCGGATCGCCGCGCGATCGCCCGCTGCGATGCGCGAATTTGCCCCAGGTGCGGATCGAACCGGCGGCATCGTCCCGTGGAGCAAGTTCCAGCCATTGACCGAGCGCTGATTCGACAACGCGCCACGACACATCGGCGGCGGCGAACGCCGCGACCGGAACCTGCGGCGCAAGCGAATCGAATGCCGCTTGGGCCGCTTCGGCGGTCAGTTGGTCGATTGCCGCAAGAACAGGTTTAAATGCCGCACGTCCTCCGGTGCGCGAGAGATCGAGTGCGCGGCCCACCTCGCGTTGGCTGGGCGTGACTGCCGCGCTTGAATAACTCCGCCGCACGATCCTCAAGTCGAGCGACGTTCCGGCGGCCGAGATCGCGGTTTCACCGGCAATAAAATACGGCATCAGGCCATCGATGCGGTCGAATTGGCCGCTTACGGGCGCACCTGGAGTGGCCAGCTGAATCAGCGAATACGTATCGCCGTCGCGTGGCCCTGAGGTGTTCGCGTAGACCGGCGTCAGGGCGCCACCCAAGGTTACGGGGCCGGCGACGGTCATCGGTGCGGGGCCGCCCAAGGTCAATGTCGCGGTCAACCGGCCTTCCGACGTTTGCGTATAACTGCCGGCGATATTTGGGCCCGACCCCGGCGCCGCTTCGATATGCCCGAGGTTGACGACGTCGCCTTGCAGCGTTCCGGGGCCCGTCAAAACGCCGCCACCTACGGCCGCAATCGTCGGCGCAATCAGGCGTGCGCCCGCGGCTATGTTCAATGTTCCCGTCACAACTTGTGCACGCCGATCCACTGCTGCATCGGACGCAATTGTCAAAGTCCCCGAATTGAACTTCGACAGTGTATCGACACCGGCCAGCGGGTGATCGATCGTGGCCGGGCCGAGAACGACTAAGGTATCGTCGCCCGATCCCAAATCGATGGCCCCAACTGTTCTTGCGTTGTCCGAAACGAAATAAACGTCGTCACCGCCGCCGAGCCGGACGTCGCCGAAAATCGTGCCGGCGTTGGTGACGCGATCCGGTTCGTCGCC
>JAGREB010000055.1 GCA_020446775.1 Paracoccaceae bacterium | reverse complement strand
CGGCAAGTTCCCCTTCACCGCCAACGGCCGCGCCCGGGCAAATGGGGATACGGACGGCTTCGTCAAAATCCTCGCCGATGACGCGACCGACCGCGTGCTCGGCTGCCACATCGTCGGCCCCGCCGCCGGCGACCTGATCATGGAAGTAGCGCTCGGCATGGAATTCGGCGCGGCTTCGGAAGACATCGCCCGCACCTGCCATGCCCATCCTCAACTCGGCGAGGCGGTCAAGGAAGCGGCGCTCAACGTCGCCAAACGCGCGATTCATATTTGACGCAACGCCCTCACCCCAACCCTCTCCCGCAAGCGGGAGAGGGGGCCGAGCGGAGCGAGGGGGTGAGGGTGATGGAATAGTCGTTCATGGTCCGCACCACGCCGTCCGCCGTCGTCATCGTTCCGGCCTATAACGCCGCCAAGACCATCGACCGCACCATTGAGAGTGCAATTGCCGCGCTCGATGCGGCGAAGCAGGCGATGGAACTCGAAAGCGAGATCGTCGTGGTCGATGACCGGTCCACCGACGATACCGCCGCTAAAGCCGATGCCTGGACGAAGAAAAATCCTGCCGTACGTCTGGTCGCCATGACCGAAAACAAAGGTCCCGGATATGCGCGCAACGAGGGCGTGCGCCAATCGACCGGGCAGTTCTTGTTTTTCCTCGATGCCGACGACGTGTTTTATCCCGAGCACATGAAGCTTTGTCTCGAAGCGCTGTTGACCGACGACACGTTGGGATACGTGTTCACCAAGATGCACATCGACATGCCGATTCATCCCGACTGGCGCGCCTCGCTCGATGAAAGCAATCCGATCAACTTCTGCGTCCGCCGCGTCTGGCACGACATGATCGGCGGTTTCGCCGAAGAACCCGATTTCCGCACTTGGCGCACCGAAGACACGCTTTACCGCAAATGCCTGCGTGAACTGGTCAAGCATCGCAAGGTCGACGTTGCGACCTGTGAGCAATTTGTCTCGCCCGGCAATGCGCTCGACCGCCAGCGTAAGAAGCTTTCCATGTCGATGGTCGATTGGCGCGCGTCTGGCGCCGACGATGGTTTCCACATGACCGAGCAGATGAAACAGGTGGCCATGGACCGCCTGATGCGCGTGCACAAGCTGAAGGGCGGATAGGGTATGTTCCGGAAAAGTGTTTGCGGTTTTCCGATAAGAACATACCCAAGATCAAAAGGAGGCGGTTGCTCTCAAATGCGTGAGAACGCAAGCGCCTCACCGCCACGGATGACGAAAATGTCACCGGAAAACTCGCCGTGCGACGTTTCAATCGGCTAGACTTCGCCATCTTCAAACCGCCGGGCGCCGCATGTTCTTCCCCTACCGCGACGACAATCCCCACACCATCACGCCTTATGTGAACTACAGCCTGATTGCGGCATGCGTGGCGGTGTTCATTTGGCAATTGTCGTTGGGCCGCGACGGCGAGCTTGCGGTTTACATGTTCGGCCTGATCCCGGGTGAATTGTTCGGCTCGGTGCGCATCGACGAACGCATCCCGCGGCCCCCCGGTATCTTGACTGCCTTCACCTCGATGTTCCTGCATGGCGGCTTCATGCACCTGATCGGCAACATGATGTATCTGTGGATTTTCGGCGACAACATCGAAGCCTCGCTCGGCCACCGCCGCTATTTCCTGTTCTACGTGGTGTGCGGACTCGTGGCCGCTGCCGCGCAGGCCTTCGCCGCACCGATGTCGCCGGTGCCGATGATCGGCGCCTCGGGTGCGATCTCGGGCGTACTCGGCGCGTATCTGGTGCTTCATCCGCGCGCCAATGTCCGGGTGTTCGTGTGGCTCCTGATCATCATCACCACCGTCAACCTGCCGGCGTGGATCGTGCTCGGCGTCTGGTTCCTGGGCCAGTTGATGAGTTCCGCCGCCGTCGATGCCAGCCAGCCCGGCGTCGCCTTCATGGCCCACATCGGGGGATTCGTCGCCGGCGCGGTGCTGGTGTTCTTTTTCAAAAAGCGCGACGTGCGCGCATTCGAGCCCGCGCAAAGCCGCGCCTTTCAGATGGAGCGGCGGCCGATCCGTTATCGGCGTGGCGGCTCGGTTCCCCGCGCCGGTTGGGGCGACGGAGACCGGCACGGGCCTTGGGGTTGAGCCCGGCACGGGCCTTGGGGTCGAGCCCGGCGTTGACCCCCGGTATTGGCCCTTGGGGTTGACGTGTTCGCCATTCACGACTGAATACCCGCAGCTTCAAATCGTCCCTTGACCCGGCCCCTTCGACCGTGACGAATACCGCTCCCTCGCGACCGGGAAGCGTTCATGTCCGCCGTCATTTCCATTTCTGGCCTTACCAAGACCTATGCGTCCGGTTTTCAGGCGCTCAAGGGTGTCGATCTCGAGATCGACAAGGGTGAAATCTTCGCTCTGCTTGGCCCCAATGGCGCCGGCAAGACGACGTTGATCAGCATCGTCTGCGGGCTCGTGACCCCATCGACGGGCACCATCCTTGCCAATGGCCACGATATCCAAAGGGATTACCGCGCCGCCCGCGCGTTGATCGGCATGGTGCCGCAGGAACTCAGCGTCGATATGTTCGAATCGGTCTGGGCCACGGTCAGTTTCAGCCGGGGCCTGTTTGGATTGCCGCGCAATCCCGCCCATATCGAAAAGGTGCTGCGCGATCTGGTGCTGTGGGACAAGCGCAAGGACAAGCTCGCCACCTTGTCAGGCGGCATGAAGCGCCGCGTGATGATCGCCAAGGCCCTCGCGCACGAACCGAAGATCCTGTTTCTCGACGAACCGACCGCGGGCGTGGATGTCGAGCTGCGCCGCGACATGTGGAATCTGGTGCGCGGTCTTCGCGAATCGGGCGTCACCATCATCCTCACCACG
>JAGREB010000541.1 GCA_020446775.1 Paracoccaceae bacterium | reverse complement strand
ATCCGGTTTACATCGACCGGCGCCTATGGCGTGACCTACATCGGAGACCTGATTTACGCGCCGCTATGGGGCCAGATCGCGCGCAAAGAAATCGAACCCGACGCGGCCAAGCTTCAAAATCAGCAATTTCTCGATTTCCTCAAACAGGATTCCCATTTCAAGAAGGTAAACGCGCTTGGCAGGGGGCGCTTTCAGGTCGAATACAAAATCGAGGAGCAATTTCAAGGGCTCCACCAGTCCTTCACGTTCGTCAACCGCAATGGGCAGATTTTCCGCCTGAGGGCGACAGAGGACGGCGAGATGATCCTATCGGGCTCCGCGCAGGCACGGCTCTATGCGGAGCGTTTCGAGGAAGTCGGCCTTTCGATGCAAGGCTTGGTCCGGGTCACGACCGATGCCGAAGTCGTCGAGCACAATGCAACGTTCGTACGCGCCTCGACTACGCCCGGTTTCACGCAATACGACTGGCGCATTCGCAGCTTGCGGGACCCGCCCCCGCGCCTGATCGCCCGCCTTAAGATCGACACGCGGACCGGCGTACCGCTTTTTGGCGCTCTACGCGACCGGCTTCAATCGGAGCCCGACGAAGCGGCCGAATAATCACACAAGCGCCCGCTCTTATCGCATTCGGCCTTCATGGCCCGATCTGCGCGAGAAGCCTTTCCGCGCGCGTTTTAATGTCGGTTTTGCACGCGGCCTTCCAAGATTCGAATTTTTCTTCGGGTATGGCCGGCGGCCGTGGACCGTTCTCGATCTCGGCCTGAAGTTCGCCGATGGCCGTCTCGATAAACGGCCGGGCTTCGGCAGGTTCGATCCACTTGCCGTCCTTCGAAAAACGGTAGTCCGCCTGGTCCCAAGAACAGAGGATCGTAATGTGCGAATTATCGATCTTCACATCACCGCGCACACTGACCACGCCATAGATCGGCGGCCGCTCTGGGATGGCCTGTTCGCGGATCGCGGGATGCTCAGGCAGGCCGGAGCGCCGCGCCCGCGCATTGGGGTTCAAAATAAACGGACAGGTCCGAATGGCGTATTCGATGCAGTCTTTGTGCGACGGCCCGTCGGTGGCGCAGGTCAAGATCAGCGCTTTGGGGCCGACCGCAAAATAAGCCTCGCCGTTTAGCGGCCCGCCGCAAATCGTGCAGCATTTGCCGGTTGCAGTGGCGATCACTTTGTCGCGGTCGATGACCCGGAAATCCGGCTTCCCGTCGAAGTACGAGGCGAAGTACGGCACCGGATAGCCCCGCCCATCGACCGGCAGGCGCATGATGTGGTCCGGGCGCTCCGGCAGCCCCTTGGCATAGGTATTGGCGGTTTTATTTTCGGATTCCATGTCCGGCAGAATCACGTGCGATTTCAGTCACGTTCACGGTAGCGGAACGCGACTTGGCGGTCCACTGCACCGCAGTCCACTGGACCGGATTCAAGTCTGCTTGGCGGCGGAACCCCAGATCAACAAATGGCTCTCGCCGCGGACGGCTTTGATGACGCGCAGATAACGTTCGACTTTGGCCTGCCACCAGTCGTGGTCCTGGACGATCAAATGCGCGTTGCGCCCGTCCGGTAGAGTCTTCATCGCCGGGAAGCAGGAAATCCCCAGGAACGCCACCTTCTTCGCCAAACTGGCAATATGCGCAAGCACCGAGTCCAAGTACTCGGGTTCGATATGTTCCATGACGTCGCCGCAAAACACGACATCGGCCGGCGCCGGATCGGCGGTCTTTCCGGAAATCGCCGGGTCATACTCTCTGATATCGAGGCCCGGGCAACGGACGAGAAGTGCCGGCTTCAGGCCGCCTTTGCCGCACCCATAGTCCAGCAGACTTTGGGCATTGGTGTCCCTAACCATCCGGGCTGCCCATTCGACGCCGTCGGCGCCCGCGCTGCCGAACGAGGGGTCGTTTTTGTGCAGATCGTAGTTAAGTTTCTGGTACGCGTCGGAAATAAGCCGGGACATGACGAACAACCTAAAGCGAAATCACGGTCGGTCAAGACCGTTCGCCATGACCTCATCCTTCCCCACGCCACGCGGCGACGATGTCATGCCAGGTTTCTTCATCCGGCGTCGCGAGGATGCCGGTTTGGCCATGCGCCGCCGGATTGT
>JAGREB010000540.1 GCA_020446775.1 Paracoccaceae bacterium | reverse complement strand
AATTTAAGACACCGCGCCCGCGTAAATCTCGGGCTTGAAACCGACCACGCGCGTCTTTCCTAAATCCAGCACCGGGCGTTTGATCATCGACGGCTGGGCCAGCATCAGCTTGATCGCCTTGGCCTCGGTCAGGTCCTGCTTGTCGGCGTCGGGCAGTTTGCGGAACGTGGTGCCGGCGCGGTTGAGGAGCGCCTCCCACCCCAGTTCCTTGCACCACGCTTGCAGCCGCGCGGCGTCGATCCCGGCGGTTTTGTAATCATGAAATGCGTAGGCGACCTTGTGCGCGTCGAGCCACGCACGCGCCTTCTTCACCGTGTCGCAATTCTTGATGCCGTAGAGCGTGATTGTCTTTGTCATTTTTGGCCGCCGCCGGCGTTCAATACCGCGAGTGTCACGATATCCGCGATTTGATCCCCTTTCGGATCGTTGTAATTCCCCGTCGTCGTCACGGCAACAATCCGCCGGCTGGGAACGACGACGATTCGTTGTCCGCCGTTGCCCATGGCGGCGAACCATTCGGGATGTCCGCGCCCGTCGCAGGCGGGCATGACCCACCAGAAGTATCCATAGTGCATCGTGCACGGTTGCGTGGCCGCTGCCGACGGTTGCGTCGAGACGGTGCCGCCGACCACCGCGTCGGCCAAATTCCGGGACAAGATTCGACGCCCGTCGTAGACGCCACCATCGAGCATCAATTGGCCGATCTTCGCCATGTCCCGCGGGGTGAGGCGCAGGCCGGACGCAGCGATGGCCGTTCCGTCGCGGTCTTTGACCCAGTCGAAACGCGCGATGCCGAGCGGTGCGAATAACTTGGCTTGCGCATAGTCTTCGATGGGCATTCCAGTCGCGCGCGCGATCACTTGGGCCGCCAATGCCGTGTCGCCGCCGCTGTACCGCCACGCGGACCCCGGCGCAGTGGCGGCCGGCTGGGACAAGATGTAACGCACGCGGTCCGGCGCGGCATCCATCAGGCTTTCGCTGTTGCGCGCGTCGGTGTACGGGAATGTGCGTTCGTCCCATTTCAATCCCGACGTCATAGTCAAGATGTGGCGCAGCTGGATTTTCGCGAGGTCCGGCGAACGAGGGCCGCCATAATCGGAAAAGTAATCGATCACCGGCTCGTCCTCAGATTTGACCGCACCTTCGTCGAGCGCGATTGCAAATAGCAGGCCGACGATGCTTTTGGTCACCGACCGAATGTCGTGCAACGTATCCCGTTCAAACGTAACCGTTCCCAGCGGCTGTCCGCGCCGTTCATCCGGGCCCGTCAAATAACGCTCGCCGATAACCTCGCCGTCTTTGAAAATAACCACGCTGTGCAAATTCGGAAGTTCGCCCGCATCGATCCTGCGTTCAAGGCCGTCGAGTGAATCCCGCAGCGTTTCCGCCACGGCAGGATGAACCAGACCGAGCACGAGCGTTGCGAAAGCCGCGAACCAACCGAATCCGCGTTTCATCATCGACTTTGGGCCCCGCATTCCTAACGTCAAAAATCGGCGGCGATGCCGGGCCACATAGAAGGATTTCTATCGATAATCCGCAAGGCCGGTTCGACAGACGGCATTGGTTGTGGAAGTGCGTTCACGAGCGCGCTCAGGCGTGCCCCGCTTTGCATTCACCCCGCCGGATGCAGGCCCGGCGCTTCGTGGCCGGTGCGCGCCACATATTCCGTGTAGCCGCCGCCATATTGATGCAAGCCCTCGGGCGTCAGTTCCAGCACGCGGTTGGAGAGCCGGCCGAGGAAGTGGCGGTCGTGCGAGACGAACAGCATGGTGCCTTCGAAATCCGCCAGCGCCTCGACCAGCATTTCCTTGGTCGCCATGTCGAGGTGGTTGGTGGGTTCGT
>JAGREB010000539.1 GCA_020446775.1 Paracoccaceae bacterium | reverse complement strand
TGGTACTGGGGCATGGGGCATACGCCCGGGCATGCGATTACCGAAAAGCGCGAAACCGCCCAAGGCATCGGATTCCTCGAAGAGACTGAGGCCTTAAAGCCCTACGAGGATTACCTTAACTTCTTCAGCGGTTTCACGCTGCCGCTTGACGGACGCTCCAACTACACGCACTTCACCGGTTGGGTCGGGAGCCGCACCGGGACCGCACCGTCGCACAACACCGAGATCCCTGCGCCGACGCTCGATATCCTTGTCGCCGACGCGATTGCCGGGGGGACGCGCTTTCAGACTCTGAGCGTGACAAGTTCGGGCATGACGCGGGCGAACTATAGCGCGCGCAGCACGGCGAGCCGCGGGTCCGCCGAAATATCCCCGATCAGCCTGTATACGCGCCTCTTCGGGCCCGAATTTGTTGATCCGAATGCGGCCGAGTTCAAACCCGATCCCCGCGTTATGCTGCAAAAGAGCGTTCTTTCGGGCGTGATGGAGCAGAGCAAGGATTATATCAGAACGCTTGGCGCCGCCGATAAAGCGCGTATGGACGAATTCTTTACCTCCGTGCGCCGGGTTGAGAACCAATTGGCGCTTCAATTGGAACAGCCCCCGCCGAACAAGGCCTGCATGGTGCCCCCGAACCCCGGCGGCAGCGAAGAAGCGCAGGAACAGAACAGAATGATCGCGCGTGACATGGACCAAGTCACCGAAACGCACGGGGTCATGTCTGAATTGCTGGCGATGGCGGTCGCGTGCAATCAAACGAAGGTTTTCAACATGGTGTTCACGGACGATTTCGCAAACGTCCGCCGGAAAGGTGAAACATACACCCACCACCTGTTGACCCACGAGGAAGCCATCGACCAGAAACTCGGCTATCAACCGCTTACGTTCTGGTTCAATCAAAAGTGCAGCGAAGGGTTCGCGGCGTATCTCAAGACGCTGGCGAGTATCCGTGAAGGCGACGGCACGCTCCTGGACAATTGTTTGATCTTTGCCAGTTCGGAAACCAACTATGCCCGCGTGCACACCATCGACAGCCTGCCGATCTGGCTGGCCGGAAAGGCGGGCGGACGCGTGAAGACCGGCATGCATGTCGTCGGGGGCGGCGATCCCGTCACACGCGTGGGTTTGACCGCGATGAAGTCGATGGGTGCGCCGATCGATGGCTGGGGTACAAAATCGCTCAAGACTTCGAAGCCGATCGACGAGATCATGAACGCGGTTCCCGACCAGCCTGCCGATGGGAAAGTCGAACTTTAAATCGAACCGGGAGCGCTTGGCTTGCCGGCTAGGCTCGGTGTCGGCGGGCGTCGTTGGCGCGGGCACCGGGCGCGCCCAAATCGCGGAGCGGATCAGATGATTGAAGCACGTCAGCGCGCGGGCGCACCGTTTTCGGCGCTGGCTTTGGCCGCGGCTCTCATCGCGCCGCCGGCTTGGGCCGAGAGCGTATCGGATGCGCCGGGACACGTGACCTTTCGCGAGCGGGGCGATGGCTGGGTCCTGGCCAATTCCGAGGGCATGACCCTGTATACGTTCGTCCGCGATCTCACGCCCGGCACATCGGCTTGCGTCGACGCCTGCGCCGAAACATGGCCACCGCTGCCTGCGGCAGATGACGCCAAAGCCCACGGAGAATGGTCGATCGTGGACCGGGAAGATGGGTCGCGGCAATGGGCCTATCGCGACAAGCCTCTGTATACATATGCCCGCGATGGATCTCCGGGCGATGCGTTCGGCGACGACGTCGGACGGCAATGGCACGTCGCTATGAAGCCGATTCCAACGCCGGCCGAAGTCGCCATCGAGAAAACGGCGCAAGGCCAGCTGCTTGTCGATTCACGCGGCTTCGCTCTCTATACGACCGACAACGATCCCGCCAACGCGTCGACCTGCACGGACGCCTGCGCACGCATGTGGCCGCCTGTCGAAGCTCCGTGGGCGGCGCAATCGAAAGGCGATTGGACCGTGGTGCAGCGGCCGGACGGCACCAAACAATGGTCCTATAAG
>JAGREB010000538.1 GCA_020446775.1 Paracoccaceae bacterium | reverse complement strand
CAGATGTACGGAAAGTCCCGCGTGAAGTTGAAAACCGGCTCATCGAAGATCTTGTCGTTGCTGACCGTCACGATCCGTCCGGTGTACTGACGGCTCCGCACCCACATTGGCGGTTCCGCTCCCTGCACGGCTGGCGGCTGGCCGATACCGAACATTTCCGCATGCAAGGTTACGCCGCCAAGATCCGCGCGCTGTCGTTCACCCGCCGCGGCCAATTTCTTGCCACCGGTGGCGCGGACACCGTGATCTGCTGGCCCTTCACCGGCGGCGGACCGATGGGCAAGGCGCCGGTCGATTTCGGCGGATTGCTGAACGGCCCGCCGGTGACCTGTGTGCTGTCCAATCCCAAGCTCGACGTGGTCGCGGCCGGGTTCGAAGATGGGCGCGTCGTCATCGGCCAGCCGGGCAGTCAAAAAGTGATCACCGTCAGCGGCCCCGCCGAGGACACAGACGGCGCGGCGATCACCGCATTTGCATGGACGCCGGCCGGCGACCGCCTGATCACGGGATCGGAAAGCGGCACCGTGCACGTGGTCGATTTCCGCGCGCTGCTGGAATAATTTTAGTGATGATCCTCCGGCAATTTCAGCCGGAAGGTGAGCGCCAGAACCGATATCGAAACCACGGCGGCGATCTTCAGCGCGCTATCGGGTGACGTGGCGCGCGCAAGCGCGCCCCACAGCGGCGAACCGAACGCATAGCCCGACATCAAAACCAGATTGAGCAGCGCCAAGCCGCGGCCCCGGACTTCGTCGGGCAAAATCATCTGCGAGCCGACCTGGGCCGCCGACATGACGAAGAACCACGAAAATCCGACCACACACGTGGTCGCACACAGCGCCGGCAGCCAGTCCGTCAGCCCCAAACCGAACAAGCCGCAAGCGTGCACGGCGACGGCGACGCCCATGGACGTGTTGCGCGGAAATCGCCGGGCGATGCGCGGGTAATTGAACGCTCCCAACATCGCACCCAAGCCGAAGAAACTGAACACCGTGCCGAAGTCGTCGGCCTTGGCGACTTTCACCGGTAGAATACCGAGCACGATGGCGGCCACCAGAAAGAACAATCCGCAGCGGATCAGAACGGCGCGAAACGGCGCTGAGCCGGCTGCGAATGCGAAACCGCCGGTGAACATGACGGCCAGAGATTTGGGCTTGGGACGCGGCGGCGGCGGCGGACGCTTCCACAAGCCAACCGCAACGATGACCGCGAGATAGGACACCGCATTGAAGGCGACGCTGGCGACCGCGCCGACAATCGGAATCAATGCGCCGGCAATGGCCGGCCCCACCAACCGCGCACCGTTGTTGGTGAGCGAATAAAGGCTGATGGCGGTGCCGACCTCTTTGATGCCGACCAGTTCCGGCCAAAGCGACGATTGCGCCGGGGTCGACAGCGCGAAGCCCACGGCAAATAACGCCAGCAACGCGAGCAGGAACCACGGCTCGGTGGTTCCGGATAAGACCAGGACCGTGATCGCGCCGGCGGCGATCATCATCCAGCTTTGCGCGAACATCATGAAGCGGCGGCGATCGACCAAATCGACCATCATCCCCGCCGGGATCAGCATGAAGATGGTCGGCACGAACAGCGCCGATTGCACCAGCGAGACCATCAATGGGTCTCCCGCCGTCCAGGTTCGCATCAGGTAAGCCGCGGCCACGGTTTGCATCCAGTAACCGGTGTTCGAGACCGTCAGCGCAAACAGGATGTTGCGGAACTCGCGATGACGCAGGGTATGGGCAAACGACATGAAGACGGGCCGCCAAGATTTTGATGCAGTGTCCGAAAGCGGAGCAGTCGCGTCGAGGGTGTGTGGGCTCGACCGCTTGAATACCAGCCTGAAGTCGGCCAGGCC
>JAGREB010000537.1 GCA_020446775.1 Paracoccaceae bacterium | reverse complement strand
CCCGGTGAAACCCAGATCGAAATCGACCGCCGCTTGATCGGCGAGCGGATCGCGCGCTTGAAAAAGGAACTGGAGAAGGTGACGCGGACGCGTCACTTGCACCGTCAAGCCCGCAAGCGCATTCCCTATCCGATTGTCGCGCTGGTCGGCTACACCAACGCCGGTAAATCGACTTTATTTAATGCGCTGACTTCGGCGGGTGTGATGGCGGCGGATCTGTTGTTCGCGACGCTTGACCCGACCATGCGTCATATCAAGCTTCCGTCGGGCCGTACGGCCATTTTGTCCGACACGGTCGGCTTCGTTTCGGACCTGCCCCACGAATTGGTTGCGGCCTTTCGCGCCACGCTTGAAGAAGTGCTGGAAGCCGATGTGATCGTCCACGTCCGCGACATCGCCCACCACGACAGCGAAGCGCAGAAGCATGACGTCGAGGAGGTTTTGGCGCAACTCGGGATCAATGGCGATGATTCCGAGGGCGATGACTCCGATGTGCCGCGGCGCCCATTGATCGAGGCGCTCAACAAAATCGATCTCCTTCCCGACGATGAGCGCGTGCGGGTCGCCAACGTAGCCGCACGCAGTGAAGCGCAAGCCGCGATTTCCGCCGTATCGGGTGAGGGGATCGAACGCCTGCTGACGCTGTTCGACCGGCATTTGTCGGCGGCGCGCCAGCCGGTGTCTGTTACTGTGCCGCTAGAAGACGGCGCAACGCTTGCCTGGCTCTATCGCCGGGGCGAGGTTCTCGCGCGGCATGAGGGCGAGACGGCGGCCGAACTCAGCGTTCTGCTGGATGCCGCCGACTTGGCCCGGCTCGAGACGCGGGCGGGTGTGACGGTTCGCAAATCGTTCGAAGTTGCCGCGGAATAAGCCATGGTTTCGATCGATCCCGATCGCGTCTCGGCCTTGCTGCGCGAGGCCTCCGCGCAACTCATCCTGCCGCGCTACAAGAAATTGACCGACGACGAGGTGAGGAAGAAGGGCGGCGCCAACAATCTGGTCACGATCGCCGATGAGGAAACCGAACGGTTTCTCGCCGGTGTTTTGCCGGACCTCGCCCCAGGATCAAAGGTGATCGGCGAAGAAGGTGTCGCCGCCGATGACTCGTTGCTCGATTATCTCGCGGGCGAGGACTGGGTGTGGATCGTCGATCCCGTGGACGGCACCGCGAATTTCGTCCATGGCCGTGATCAATTCTGCTGCATGTTGGCGTTGGTCCATCGCGGCGAGACCGTGTTCGGTTGGGTTCACGATCCGTTGTCGGGCAACACTTTGTTGGCCGAAGCCGGCAGCGGGGCTCACATGGCCGATCCGTCCGGACACGATCATGTTCGGCGCGTTCCCGCACCGTCGTCGAGCGCGCTCAATTCGATGGTTGCCGCGCTATACAACAAAGAATTAGCCGCGCTGAAGGGCAAATTCGCCCGCATCCAATGGACCGGTTGCGCCGGGCACGACTATTGGTCGGCGGTCGAAGGCCGCGTTCATGTCGTCGCGTTTCGCAATCTCAAGCCGTGGGATCATGCGCCGGGCGTGCTGATCCACGCCGAAGCCGGCGGATACGGCAGACTGCTCTCGGGCGAGCGCTACAATCC